>CAZCPI010000219.1:0-4160 GCA_964500535.1 uncultured Bacteroidales bacterium | reverse complement strand
ATATCTTTCATTTTAGTATCTGCATCAGATGCAGAATTTTTGTTTTTACATGAGAAACCGATAAAAAGTGCAATAACTGCAATACTTAAAAATTTAATTGTTTTCATATTTTAATTGATTTTTGACCGGGTACTAATTCAATTCCAGATTGATTATAAGTACAGGGATGATTTGAAAATTTATTTATTTAACGTACCTCTGATTGTGTACGTGGCGTATGTTCCGGTTTTTTTAAACTCGAAGTCTTCCCCTTTTTTAATTTTCTCAACTACATCTTCGGGGACTCTGGCATCAAGAAGACCTGATCCGAATATAGCTTCCGGCTTCGAAATACCTTCTGCACTTTTCATAGCCCAATCGAACGTTTCTGAGGCAGATAATGACAAGTTCGGAGCTTCATCGCCCTCCGGCGAAAATAATTTGATGGAAAACTGCCATGTGAAATAGACTCCTTTTTTAACGGTTTCACCCATAGGCAGGACGGCATCATTTTTAAACTCTACTATCTGAAGCGCATCATACAATCCGTCTTCATCAAAGTCCGGCTCTGCTTTGAAATTAGACAACATTTCTCCTGATTTTGTAAAAGTTAAGTCTTCAGGTGAAGCATTTTTTATTTTAAATATATCGTTGCAATGTCTGTAATTACTACCACAGACAGCATAGTATGGGTCATCGACGATGGTAAACGGAGGTTGAAGTACCTTCCCGAAAATATCCAGTGGATTGTCAAGACTGTCTTTATTTGGTTCCTTGAATAAGCTGTATTTCTGAGGCACTGTTTTGTCATTTCCAAATGCAATCACTACATTTTTCCAGGTTGCTTTCAGATTAAAAACTTCATTAGACGGGAAGTTTATTGGTGCAGAGTGTTTATACTCAAGACTAATGTCATAACCTGACGAACCAAGGTTTTGTTGGTATAAGAGATTTGCCTGCTTAGGTTTACCGTCATCATCACAATTACATACTGAAACAATTTTGCCCATACTTTTTTTATTCTCAGGATAAACCAGATATACTCCACTCGGAACATTTCTAAAAATGTAGTAACCGTCAACACTCATTTCATCATCAGGAAACCTCGGGTTGTTACTTGTCCATCCGTAAGGCTCAAGAAATATTTTGATATTGGTTTTTAAAATCTGGATTTCATCCTTTTTTATATAGTTTTCATCGCGCCATTTACCGGCGACCTGCCCTTCCGTTAACAGATAACCTTCAATAGTATTATTCTCACTAAAAGTTGTATAAACTTTTAAGTCTTCCTCTTTTGAGCCATTCACCCTATCTGGTTTCACGAGTTTCTGACCTTTTGTCGGATTATCCCATCTGATCTCACCATCTGTTTTTATTACGGTTTCTTCGTGAGTATTATCGTCAGGATTATCAAACTTCTGAATGCAATTATTCACTTTTACCCAGGGGAAATAATGTCCCGGTCTCAGCGATGTAATCTGATAATTTGACTGATCCTGTAAAAATGGAAACCATGTGATATTCTCAGGCTCTCCGGAATTGGCAGACTCACTTCCGGGTCCAAGCCTTTTATACGCAATCTTCTTTTCATTTCCTGAAGATAGAAATGGTCTGTCCTTCAATAATGACTGTTTATTCTCTTTATTTACGTAATAAACATTACCGGCAATACTTCCATTGTTGGGTGTTGAAACCAAAAACTGAGCACCAACATAAACTGCATAGATTTTTGTTTGGTTATCAACACTTTCCTTATATGTATAAGAGTTGTAATATACAGCAAATGACTCGTTTGCCGCATTAACTGGTGTCAGACCAACTCCGATGTATATGAAACCATCCTTTGTAAATTTCTTTACATCTGATTTCATATCAAATCTTGAGAAGTTATGTTCGCTCAACATGCTGTATACACTGGCTTCTATTGCACCGGGGTTGAGTATATTTAATAATACTCCATTTTCTTTTGCAACCACTTTGACAGTTATCTGAAATCCGAAGGGATCACAATCTCCGGGTAATGCTGTGTTGGCGTTCCTGATATTTTCATCGATTTTATCGTATAAATCTTCAATTGATGTAATAACAGGGTTTACCTGCGCACTTAATATTAATGGAATAAACAATAAAATCGCAGTGATTAGTTTTTTAATCGTATTCATCATTTGGTGAGATTTCAAAATTTAACAAACTCTACTCTCCTGTTTTGAGCTTTCCCTTCCGGAGTTTCAGTTAAGGATAAGGGTTTGGTTTCACCGTAGCCTTTACTGATTAATCTGTCCTGTGAAATGCCAAGTTTAACCATAATATCCACAACAGCTTTAGCCCGCGCTTCTGAAAGTTTTTTGTTGAAAGATTCTTCTCCGTCACTGTCTGTATGTCCTTCTACGGAAAATTTTAACTCAGGATGTTCTGTCATCATTTTAACTACATAGTTGATGACACCCATGCTTTCAGTTTTTACTGTTGCTTTGTTTACGTCAAACCTGATGCCGTTTGTAATGAATTTGCCGTTTACAAGAAACTTTTCATACAGAGGTACAGCACCTTTGGCTATCCTTATATTCTTGATTAATGGTTTGGCTGTACCTCCAGCGTTATGAGCAGTAAACATAATCCCGGTTGGGTTAAATTCACAGTTTGGTATATTCAGGAGGCGGGTATCATCGAGATAACCTTTTAATGCACGTTTGTTAAATGAAATAGCTACATGCCTCCATCCGGCTTTTGGAGACAAAGCTTTTTGCCCCGGATAGTCATTACCAATCTGGTCTTGTTCTATACGATTATATGTTATTCTGATTGCCTTGCTTGCAGACATAATACTACGCTGATTTTTCACATCGTATAAAAACAGATAGTAAGTACGGTTATCGGTATGGACATCATAAAAATAACAATCAAACTCTACTGTAAACTCATCCGGCAGATAATCAGTCTTACGTGTATCAAGCAAAGGCATAATTGCATCAGGAGCGTTAGCATTAGTTTTCAGGAAACACACTGCGTTATCTTCGCCAAATTTCACGATTTCAACATTCCCTTTGGTAATATCCCAACGCGAAGGGAACTCTCCGTTTTGTTCGCCTTTGAAATCTTCTTCAAAAATCAACTCTGTCCCGGGCACAAAATCATATTTATTCCATGTAAGCAGAGGTGTATTGTCTGCTTTCACTGATTCCAGACCGGAACTGTCTTTTTCTGATATGGTGATTAAATCACTGAGTTTGTTTTTTTTTGTTTTGGTAGTTTTGGTTATTTCTCCTGTTTTAGTTGTTTCATCTTTATCATCTTTCCCTTTGACGGCATCTTCAGCAGAATCTTCTATTTTATCCAAAGTTTTGTTTACTGCATTGTCGATCTTTTTTTCAATCCTGTTTTTGATATTATTTTCTGCTTTCTTCTTGCTGTTATCAAGTATTTTCCCAAGGTTCAACTGAGCATTAACAGCCAGGGCAAGTAATAAAAAAAATAAGGTTACAATCTTGTTTTTCTTTTTCATGACTTTAATTATTAAATTGTTTTACAGATACATATTAAAATATTGAAGGAGATTTTTTGAGTATTCGTCGCTTACCGGAATGGTTTTACCATTCAGTAATTCAACTTCTTTATCAGATATTTTATATTTCCTGATATAGTCAGGATTAATATAGTCACCGGGATTAATACGTATTAATCCGGCATTTGTAAGTTCAAGTAAATTCTTTTCTGTAAATCGGCTGAGAGTAAGAGATTTTTCGATGGTGAAGATGATCAGGGTTTCACCTCCGATAATTGAAACCAGCCAAATCCTGTCTGTGGCTACAGGTATGATGACTTCTTCGGTTTCCAGAACAATGATATGATCTTCGTGATTTTTATTTATAGGGATATTCATGATTAAACACTGATTTTAAGCAAAAATAAATCAGTGTTTTATCCCGTATAGTCAGAATATAAAAGTGCCTGTCAAAGTTTAATATCCGATAGTGTTTGATTGATATCCGATTTTAAATCTGGTCAAGCTTTTTTAAGACTTTTTCTTTGAAACGCGTAGCTACCGGTACTTTAGTTTGATCACTTAAACCCAAAGCCCCACCGTCAGCTTTATGAAAGCAAACTACATGTTTTGAATTGACAAGATGAGATTGATGAGAACGGAAAAAACCGTGTGACTCAAGCATATTCTCATATTCCTT
>CAZCPI010000218.1:0-4162 GCA_964500535.1 uncultured Bacteroidales bacterium | reverse complement strand
AATGTGATTCAGCTTAAAGAAGTTACAGTCGAATCCACCGGCAAATTTATGCTCACAAACAAAAACATCGGCAAAAAAGAAGACTATGTTTGCAGGGAGTATAATGTTTTCAACTGCACAAATCATCGCACTGGATATAAACCCAGAGTAGGGATGGTATATGCAAGCAGGGAGAGGGGAGACCTTTTCATTTACAACGGTGTGGGCAAACCATTTACCCCGGCACCGGCTGGAGCTGCTGCAGGCTCCACGCAATACTTACTGATTAAAAATATCAGCAAGCCAGCTACTTTTTACAATCCTGAAGCCACTGACACCACCTTCCTCAAAGGCGAGACCCGTACCACAGTCTACTGGTCTCCAAATATCTATATCGACGAAACCGGTAAAACCACCCTCAACTGCAACATCTCCGACCGCAACGGAGAATTCACCATCATAGTCCAGGGCCTCGAAGTCAAAACCCGCAAACCAATTTTCGGGACAGGAGAGATTAAGCTGTGAGAATATTGTAACAATTTAAGCTATAGTTATCCTTTTAATTTTAGGATTAAAATCATTTTTTAAGGTTTAATAAGGTCCTGGCTATGTTATCACGTAAGTCCGGCTGAACTTTCACGCCATCTGCAAACGTATTCCATTGATTAACGGTTTCATTAATCTCATCAATAATCTCCAGTGCTTTTTTGCAACGTATGGACTGTCCAATAACTAACAGGTCAGCTTTAGTAATATCTTTTCTTTTGCCGTTGATGCTTAAGGCATGCTGACTGACCCAATCACTGCCCGGTCGATATGCGTGGCACACGTCGTATGCAGGAGCCAGTTCCCATTTTCCCCCCTTTTTCAATAAAAAAGAAAAATTCTTTGTGTGGTCATCACAATTTCTTGCAATAACGTTAAACACCATCCTTCTGAACATCTGCTCAGCATCGGCGTATGTCAGTTTCAGCTCCCGCATACACTGGAAGAGCTGCTCATAACTGAAACTATTGACCAGGTTGAAATCAAAATGTTTAAGAGCACAAAAGGTTTGTGTATGATGCTTCACATCAGCTCCCTCACGATCAAAACGTTTGGTCATAAAATGTGCCCTCCCGTTTTCTTCCAGCAAGCGCGATGGCATCATCACTATACCACAAGCAATTGCCATATTGTAATAAGCCATTTCCACTCTACCGTAGCCATAACTGCTACCTAACTGATCCTCGCTTACGCCATCCAATTTGATCAACCAATGTTCAAAACCATTTGGCACTTTTGTTTGTCCGGACTTAACCTCACCGGTTTTTTCATTCCAGGCAATAAGTGCTTTAGGACGAGCACCGCCGGCCGAAGTTCCAATTTTTAAGATCTCAAGCACTGCATGCTCTTCGTCTTTATTAAGGTTGGTGGCAAACGCTTCTCTTTGATTGAGCATCTTTTGCGCGGTAGAAACCAGACTGTCGATTTCAATGGAAAATGTTCTTTTACTTTCTTTGAGTACAGCCGGCTCAAATTCCAGAGCCCCCATACCCCTTGAACCTATGAAGCAAAGTTTTTCCACCGGATTCATGCTATCCTGTGGTCGACCTTGCTGTGCCAGCCAAAGGTTTATTAATTGGTTACCGTATTTATCGGGTAAAGCATCGGCCAACAACCCGGGCAAGCCCTTGAAGGTGTCATGCACTGTATCATTATCTTTTCGAAGCTCCGGAAATGAAAACTGATTCCGGTTATTTGAAACAGACATCTTTAGTGGAGCCAAATCCCATCCTGATTGTTTGAATTTGGGATCGTATTCAAAAGTAGCAAATCCCGTAGCAGTGTCCCATGCTACAGCTCCCACTAAATATCCCCATATTTTTACTTCTGCTACCTGCATAGTTTACCAATCAGTCTCTTCTTTATTTCCTTCTTTTTTTGATTTGCTTCTTGCCCGTTGGCGTTTTTCTTTTTGCAGTTTTGCCAAAGCCAAAGGACTCAATGTTTCCCTTACTTCAAATGCACTCAGTACCTTCAGTTGATCCAAAACCCTTAACACCTGAATCAGCGTAGTTACTGTCACGGTTTCACCCCGTTCCAGCAAGCTCAGAGTCGAACGACTGATACCGGCTGCTGTGGCAAGTTCATCCTGCGTTTTGTTTTGCTCCATACGCTGATGTCTGACAAATGTGCCAATGTATTCGGCCAGTGCCTTGTCGCTCATGGAAGCCCAATCTGTGAATGATTTATCAGTCATAATACTACTTATTTCGATATAGTGAATGATTTGTCATTCAAATATAGTATTATTATTTGAATTATCATACATTTAAATGATTTCTTGTTCATTAATGACGATAATTGTGTTTAGCAGATGTTTATCTCCAAAAAAAGGACTGTTTTATTTCAGCATTATTGTAGCAGTATAACTTTCAGATTTATCCTTTGGCGCCTGAGGAGTGAACTCTTCACCATTAAATACTACACGATTACACTTGGCAAAATTCTCCGTGTATTTATTACCGGATGATTTTTCAGGAATATCCCAGTAAGTAACAAATTCATGTATCTCATCATCGCCAAAAACATAAGAGCATTTCAGCTTGTAAGTAAGTATTTTCTCTTCCGGACAATCGCTTACAGGTACACTTAAACTATTGTTCAAATAGCGGGCACCATCACCACGTCGGTTCATACTTAACACTGGTCTGTTAACATCTGGTTCGAAACCGGGACGGGCAGGAGCATTGTAAATATCATTGTCCCAGTTAGTACAAGGCTCTGAAAGAATAATATCCAAAACATATATATCGGATTTTACAGTACCCCACAGAGCATCTTCCATTGTTGAAGCCGGGGACCACTCTTCTAATCCAATCCCTTTAATCAAATCATTACCTGAAGAATCCTGTAAACACAAACCAAAATTATAAACCACAGTTTCCGGCGGAAGTGTGCCAAACAAACGATCACATGAAGTAAAACTCATCATTGCAATGGCTATCAGACCCAATACCTTAAATGTTTTCATGGAGTATTATTTATTAAGTGTGTTTCACATTTTTCAAAAAGTTATTTAATAGATGATTAATTTAATAAATATGCTACACAACAACTCTAATTACTCTGATTCTTCTTGAAGTTTTCGGCTTGTTCAAATATTTCGACATAGACTTCGTCTCTTTCCACCGGTGGATAGCCAAACTCGTCAAGTAAAAGTATAAGGCCAACCTTTAATGCAGACTTGATATCATCTCGTTTATCCCAGTCAGGATATCTTGCCTGACCGTCCACAAGGACTTTTACAGCCTTGGCAAGTTCAATCATTTTATCTTCCGGATAACTAAAATCATACTTGATACATAGCTCTTTAAGTATATCATAAAAAGCCTTTTCTTCAAAGTCTATACCCAATTCATCACCAGCGGAAAATTCTTTATGCACTTCCCAGATCAAATCAGTTAAAGCATTCGCCATTTCTTCATAGACTTCACTTCTTAAAATGTCATTTGCCTCACGATTATTATAACGTTCCACCAATGCCTGCATCTTCTTAGTAAAGTCAAGACCCTTTACCCGGTTAACTTTTCTGATTTCTTTAATAACCCTGGCAAGCAACTGTTGAAGTAATTTGATTCTTGTATTAGGCAACTTTATCTTATTAATTTTAGCCAGATACTCTTCGTCAAAAATATCCTGTTCAGTCTCTTCTTCATCACTAAGTTTAAATATCTCCTCAACTCCTTCACTTTGCAATGCATCTTTTATCATTTCTTTCACCCTTGCATTTATTTGAGCAGTATCAGGTGCTTCGCCACGAGTTAATTTGAAAAGGATTGAACGAATAGCTAAATAGAAGTGAGTATAATCCCTTTCAATATGTGTAAGCTTCTCACTTCCTGCACAAATGTCATATGCTGCTTTAAGTCGTTTAACCAAACCTGCAAAACGAGCTTCGATTTCTTTTGTTTTTTGTATAAATTCAGAAGCCAGGTTTAAAGTATTTAATTGCTGCAATGTTGTACCTTTAAAGTACTTCGTGTTATCAAAAGAATGAAAAAGCTTATTGAGTAGATCCAAATGATTACGAACAATAATTAATGACTCTTCAATATCTTCAAAATTTTCTTCGTCACCTTTATTGTATTTTGCTAATGCCAGATTCATCTGGTTTTTAATACCAATATAATCTACCACC
>CAZCPI010000217.1:0-4187 GCA_964500535.1 uncultured Bacteroidales bacterium | reverse complement strand
TCCTCAAGCAGCTTTATTGATTCTTCATATAAATGTTCTTTTATGAGCCTTTTTGCCTGTTCAATTCTGCAAAACAAATATTGTGAAGTAACTTTTCCTTCTCCACCTTCCCACGGATGAAACTTTCGGCAGGAAATTTTTCCCATAGCTTGCTTATAATCACCAATAAGATTAAGTACAGAAATATATTCAAGGTATAAATCATCTCTTTTCTCTATAATATCAGGATATCCATTCATAAATCTAAGTCTGTCAGGAACAGGTAACCCTGTTTTTTTATAAAGCTGATCAAGCTCCATAAGCATTCTGGCATCTGACTTATCAAGACTGAATGCCTCTTCCATAAGTTTTAAAGCCTTATTCGCTTTGCGGTACTTGTTGTAATATGCAAGTGCCAGATTTCTCAAAACAAATGGATTCTTTCTATCTATAGCTAAAGATTTTTCCCATATTTCAACGGCTTCTGCATATAGCCGTTTATCATAATATAAATTACCCAGCAAATATGCTGCTTTGGCATCTTTTTTATTGTTATCAATTGCAAAATTGAGTGCTGGAATTGCCTCAATCCTGTTTGGAAAACAATAATCAGCCTTTTGCTCTGTAGCATCCCTTAATGTTTTAAGGAATATTTTATTGTCTAAACCGGCATGAAACTCAAATAATGCTTTATAATAAAAGATCATCGGATTAATATCAGCATTTTTGATTGCAATTTCACATATATTTATTGCTTCAGTATTCAAACCTGCTGAAGAATAGTCTAGCGCTAATTCTTCATAGTTGGCAACATTATCACTCATCCTTGCAATAAAATCATTTAGATTCTTCTCATTTTTATCAAGGAGATAAAGCTCATACAAACAACCGAAATTAAACTGATCAATAAGAAGAGATTCTTCAATCAATCTTCCTGCTTCGGGGTTTCTACCAATCTTCCTGAGTAATGAAGTTTTGAGATTTCTGGCTTTATGGTTTTTCGTATTTCTTGAAAGTGACCTTTCAATCTCTTCAATCGCTGTGCTCAAATCATTCTTCATTGAAGACAACTGCGAAAGAGTGAAGTATCCAATATCCTGCCATGCAGCATTCCAGCATGCTTTATAACAATAGTCATAAGATTTTTCGTACTGACCAAGAAGTTTCAGACACAAGCCCAGATTATATAATGGCTCACCATCAATAGGATTCAGATTTCTTTGCTGTATCCTTTCGACGGCTTTATAAAAATATTCAAGAGCTTCGTTCAGTTTACCTTTTCTCATCAGCCACAATCCCATGGCGTTGTTGCACCTGTAATCACCATTATCTCTTTTAATAGCTTCGAGATAATAATCTGCAGGACAGAACGTAGCATGTCTGTATTGTTCAAGATGAAGACCTGCTAAATAGAGTAATTCATTAGATTCTATAAGTTTTGGCGCTGGAATAGGTTTTGCAGCCTCAGGTACTTGCTTATTTTCATCCTCTTTGGAAAACCATTGGATCAATGTTCTTTTATCTGATGAAAGAATTTTTAAACAAAAGGTATCTCCAGCATTGTTATCATTTTTCAATTCTTTGACATACACTTTTTCCGGATTCAAATCGGTTTCATCAATAAAGATATCAGAACCGTTTTTTTCAAGTTTTATTATCGCAGCGCTTATAGATGACGTTGCAAAGACCTTTATAGTAATAGACTTAACAGAAAAATCCAGATTGATGAGTATATCTTTATTTGCATTTTTTACTACTCCCAATGATCTGTACGGCAAAAAGTACTGAGTAAAACTTTTCTCTTCATAAGGTTGAAGCCATGAAAAATCGGGTTGATTATCAGTATAAACACCTGCCATCAATTCAATATATGGTCCGTCCTCGTCAGTCAGGTTTCTGTCCCATGCTTTTCCAAAATCGCCATTTCCCCATGTCCATTGTTTTTTACCGGGAGAGACATGATGGTCAGCAACATGTAGTACACCTGCCTCAGTATCATTTTCATATCCTCCCAGAAAATTATATTTGGAATTTATCGCCATGTAAGATGTCGGAACCGGGATATTCCAATAATTGGAGATATCCACACCAGCAGAATAATCTACTTTATAATATACTCCGGTAGCAATCGGAAATGTCGAAACATCACGTTTACCATGATCATAAACAGCATTGACATCCGGAGGAAACACAGATTGGTAATGCTCATTAACTGCAACAGCCGGATTTGCCCACCAAAGAAATGTTTGTGGGAAAGGTGTTCTGTTATAAACTTTACCCTTAATTTCGAGATAAGCCTTACCGGGATATAATGTATAACCGGCCATACCTTTCTGATGACTCATTCTTTCAATTTCACTTACCCAAACGGTAACACTTCCATCTTCAAATGATTCAATAAAATGGTCAACAGGCATAAAAGTGCTGGGGCGATGGTGTTGTGGCCAGTTTATTTCTATACCACCTGAAATCCAGGGGCCGGCAAGTCCCACTAATGCAGGCTTTATAACTCTGTTATAATAAATAAAATGTCTGTTTTTGATTTTGTCAAATGCCATTTGAACACGTCCCCCGAGTTCTGGCAAAATCATAACTTTAATGTATTCATTTTCAATGAAGACAGCATTATATTCTTTATCAGTTTTCACGTCAGAAACACTCTCAATTACAGGATAAGGATAAACGGTGCCGCTGCTACCCTGATAAACACGTTTTTCCAAAAAAACAGGCACTTTTTCCGGTTTTCCTGCCTCATAGGTTGGAATTACAACCTTTTCTTCCCATGCTTTAACCATATTATTTTGTCAGTATTTTTTCTATTTCTTCAAGTGATTTGCCTTTGGTTTCAGGTAACTTTTTAATTATAAAGATGAAACCGGATGCACATATAAAACTATAAATCCAGAAAGTTCCGCTTGTGCCTAGTGAACTATTAAGTAAGGGGAAAGTGTATGTTAGAATAAAACAGGCCGTCCAGAGAGCAAATGTTGAAATTGCCATAGCCACACCTCTTACTTTGTTTGGGAAAATTTCTGAAAGAATCACCCAAGTTACAGGTCCCAGCGACATCGCGTAACACGCAATCGCCATCACAACCAGCAACACCATAAACCAACCATGAACATTAAAATAATAACACGTCCCAAGTACAAGATAAATTCCGCATAATCCACCGGCACCTATCATCATCAAGGCCTTTCTTCCAATTTTATCAACAGTATAAATTGCCACATATGTAAAAAGAAGATTTGCAAGACCGGTAATAACAATATTAAAAAGTACATCTGAAACTTTATATCCTGCAGCCTGGAAAATTTCCTGAGCATAATTAAAAATTACATTTGTACCACACCATTGTTGAAACACTGCAAGAACCAAACCGATAATTAGAACAGGTCTGAAAGATTTGCTGAACAACACAGATAACCGGCCATTGGAACTATTATGGATTGCAGATTCAATAGACTCAAGCTCAGAAGTTGCATATTCCTTACCTCCGATTTTTTCAAGTACCTTTATTGCATCAGCTTTCTTACCGTTCAATGCAGACCATCTTGGACTCTCCGGTATGAAAAAAGTCAGAATTAAGAATGCAACTGAGGGTACAATTGTTGCCCAGAACATCCATCTCCATCCCCATGTGCCATTCCAGCTTGATGCTATTAATGTATCATTTACCACAGGCTCCGCAATAATCCAGTTAGTAATCTGAGCAGCCAGTATACCAATTACAATAGTCAGTTGGTTAAGAGAAACCAGTTTCCCGCGAATATTACCCGGAGCAACTTCGGCAATATACATCGGTGATAGATTTGAAGCCACACCAATACCAATTCCTCCAAAAAACCTTGCAACAAGAAACATTACGAAACCTGATGAAGCACCTGTAAAATAAGAAGATATAATAAAAACTAAAGCTGATATGATCAGAAGCTTTTTTCTCCCGTATTTGTCAGCCAAAAATCCTGAAGCAACTGCACCAATTATGCATCCAATCAAAGCCATACCCATTGCAATACCCTGCAATGATGGATTATCAACTATATCAAAAAAAGGTTCATAAAATGGTTTCGCACCACCAATTACTACCCAGTCATATCCAAATAAAAGTCCTCCCATTGCAGAGACCAGACTAATACAATAAATGTACTTTGTGTTTATGTTTTTCATCAGCATTTGTTTAATTAACCAACAATGTCAGTGATACT
>CAZCPI010000216.1:0-4199 GCA_964500535.1 uncultured Bacteroidales bacterium | reverse complement strand
CAAAGAGAATCTGCTGACATGACAATGCTCTTACTAGGCATTGTAGTTTTATTGTTTGCAGAAATACTATCAAAAGGATCTATTATTAAAGAAGATCAGGACCTGACAATCTGAAGAGAATATGGCAATAATTATAAACCTGGATGTAATGATGGCTAAAAGAAAGATCTCTCTGAATGATCTTTCTGAAAAGGTGGGAATAACTCCTGCTAATCTGTCCATTTTGAAAACCGGAAAAGCTAAAGCAATCAGGTTCAGCACACTTGAAATGATTTGCAAAGAGCTTGACTGCCAGCCGGGAGATATTCTTGAATGGGTTGATACAGGCGAAATCAAAGAATAAACTTAACAAAGTAGATACTATCTTATATAATCGTGTGATTTAAACTAAAAAACAAAAAAATGAAGAAAGTCTTTTTTTTACTGACGAGTCTTATTCTCGCTGTCTTTTTTGCAGTTGCCCAACAGCAACAAATGCCACCAATACCTATCGACAAGGATGTCAGAATTGGCAAACTTGATAATGGAATGACCTATTACATCAGGAAAAACAACTTACCTGAGAAACAGGCAAATTTTTACATTGTACAAAAAGTCGGTTCTATTCTTGAGGAAGATAACCAGCAAGGTTTAGCACACTTCCTTGAACATATGGCTTTTAATGGCTCTAAGAATTTCCCGAATAATGAAAAAGGTCCAGGCATTATCCCTTACCTTGAAACCATAGGTGTAAAATTCGGTCAGAACCTTAATGCAGGTACAAGTTTCGATTATACCATATATAATATCGATGCTGTCCCTACATTAAGAGAAGGGACTGTAGACTCAAGTCTTTTAATATTGCATGACTGGTCTAATTTCCTTTTGCTCAGAGATAAAGACATTGACAAGGAAAGAAAGATAATCCATGAAGAATGGCGTACACGTCAGAATATGTCAATCAGAATGTTAGGTCAACTTTTGCCTGAGATTTATAAGGACAGCAAATACGCAGACAGACTTCCGATTGGAAAGACTGAAGTGACAGATAATTTTGAACCAAAAGTAATCAGGGACTATTATCACAAATGGTATCGCCCTGACTTACAAGGTTTGATAATAGTCGGAGACATTGATGTCGATAAGATTGAACAAAAAATCAAGACAATGTTTGCAGACATTGCCAAACCAATCAATCCTGCCACAAGAGATTATTCTCAAATACCTGATAATGATGAACCTATTGTATCAATTGCTCCTGACAAAGAAAATCCAAACTCACAAATTTTCTTTTTTATTAAAAAAGATATAGTACCTGCTGAAAAGAAAGTTGGTATGGACTATCTGGTTTACGATTTTATTAACAGCATGATCGAACAAATGCTGACCAATCGTTTACAGGAAATGATTCAAAAAGAAAATCCTCCTTTTGCCTATGCAGAAGCAAGTGTAAGCTCATATCTTATCGCTAAAACAAAAGATGCTCTTCAGATTTTCTCAATGGCTAATCCAAATCAGTCAAACACAGCAATCGAAGCTATGGTCAGAGAGGCAAACAGAGTTAAGCAATTTGGTTTCACCGCCGGAGAATATGAAAGAGCAAAAGCTGAGTATATGAGCAAGCTTGAAAAACTCAATAATGAGAAAGAAAAGCAACGCAGCAGCTATTTTATCAATCAATATGTGAACAATTTCCTTTCAAACGAGCCAATACCAAGCATTGCCGACAAGTATGCAACAATGCAACAGCTTGTTAACTACATCCCTCTTGATGCAGTAAACCAGGTCGCAAAAAGTATTGTTACTGATAAGAACCGTGTAATTGCAATAATGGGAACAGATAAGGAAGTATATTCTTCAAAAGATGAGATTAAAGCCCTTATCAAAAAAGTTGATGCCGAACAAATTGAAGCATATGTAGACAATACAATAAAAGAACCTCTGATGTCTGAAATGCCTGCAAAAGGTAAAGTAATCAAAGAAACCAAAGGCAACGAAACGGTATGGACACTTTCAAACGGAGCAAAAGTAGTGGTGAAACCTACAGATTTTAAAGATGATGAAATACTGATTTCAGGATTTGCACCCGGCGGCAGCTCTTTGTATGACGATAAGAACATCAACGAAATCAAGGTTCTGGATAAGGAAATCGAAATGATACTTGGTGAATCTGCAGTTGTATCCGGCGGATTGGGCAAATTCAGCAAGACAGATCTGACCAAACTTCTTGCAGGAAAAAATGTCAGCATGAGTTTCAAAATCGAAAACTATAGCTCCGAGCTTTCTGGCAGATCTACAAAGAAAGATCTGGAAACCGCATTGCAGTTATTATATATGAATTTTACAAATGTACGCAAAGATGAGACTGCTTATGCTTCATTCATCAAACGTGCAACTGGTGTAATGTCAAATATTACCAGCAATCCTCAGATAGTATTTGCAGACTCTGTTTCAAGTTCCGTTTACTGTGGAAGACCCAGAGGAAGATTTCTGACAGAAAAGAATCTTACCAGTGCTGATTATAACAAAGTACTCGACCTTTACAGAAGCAGCTTTTCTAATGCAGGAAATTTCGTATTCACAATCGTAGGAAATGTTAATCCTGATGAGTTGAAACCTTTAATCGAACAGTATATTGGTTCATTACCATCATCACCTGAAAAAGCAACCTTCAGAAAAGATGTATTGCCAATAAGAAAGGGCAGCTTCAATAATAATTTTATACATCCTCTTGAAGTACCAAAAGCTTCTACAGCTCTTATTTATTCAGGAAAGCTGAAATATAACCTACAGAACAAGATTTACCTGAGTGCAGTAGAGCAAATACTTGACATTGTACTTACTGAAAAAATAAGGGAAAAACTGGGTGGGACATATGGCGTTAGTATTTCAGCTGAGCTTGATAAAACACCTTATGACAACTTCTCATTACAACTGGTATTTGATACAGATCCTGAACGCAGAGTTGAGCTGGTAAACGCTATGAAGCAGACAATGGAGGAAATGCAGAAAACAGGACCAAGCAATGAGAATGTAAAGAAAATCAAAGAGTTCATGGCAAAACAACATGCTGAAAACCTGAAAGAAAATTCTTACACGTTGGATGTACTCGAAAATTTGTACAGGAATGGAGTTGACTTAACATCTGATTATGAGCAAATATTGGATGCAATGTCAGTTGAATCTCTTAAAAAATTCTCCAAATCAATTTTTGGTCAGGGAAATATAATCGACGTTTCTTTAAGCAGCAAATAAACATTTGATTTGTTTTATTTCTCAAGAGCCTCCCGGAAGTTTTTAAAAACCAAGGGGGGCTCTTTTTGTTTATTTTAAGTTTAGCACATGCTATGTTTCGCGCAGCGGCAATGCTCCAATTTATGTATAAGCCTTAACAGACTATGTATCAAACCTCAGTGTTCACTTTGAATTAATGTTTTTAGCATTACTTTTATCACCATCCCTGACGAGGGTTGCCGCCATGAGACCAATAATCACTTCATTAGCCGTGGTTTCGACAACTAAAGACTTAAGTTCTTTTTTTGAATTTAATGGCAGATCCATTATAGTTGCAAGACCTCCGTCGACAGTTAAAGGTTCATTTGACATATAAAGCCCTGAAACTTTTCTGTGAACGGTATTAATCTCTCCGGTTTTAAGATTTATGCGATAAGGGCGGGGAGCCTTTAGTCTGAAAGCATAACCGTCTGTATATATATCCTGATCAAGCGGAAGCAGGGTTTCAGGAAGTTTCAGATCAAGCTTGTCGCAGGTGCCGTCTGTATAATATACTTTTATGCTGCCATTTAAAAAGTCACACTGCATATGATAGGTTGAAGCCGCAAGCATAAGATATACTTTGGAAGCTTTCCCGTTTAAAGCTATTGATACTGAATCCGGATAATTATCCCAAAGCGAGGTGAATACGATATTTTTATTTTCGGAATCACCGGGAGTGCTAAAAGGAACGCCCTGAGGTAATGTAATTGTGTTTGCATTACCTGCCAGCTTCCTCAATCCGGTATCATCTATCTTTGAAATAACTTCCGGATGAGTCCAGAAACCCATACCCTGTGAAGGCACGCTAAGTGTTGTATATTTCCATCGCGGGCTTACATATTTCCCGAATGAAAAAATATTACTGACCTTGTCATTGAAATACGGATTTAGATTGACTTTCTCGTAAACCATACCCAGAGGGTTAATAATATTCCAGTTGGTTA
>CAZCPI010000215.1:2898-4300 GCA_964500535.1 uncultured Bacteroidales bacterium | reverse complement strand
CCGTCCGTGTACATGAAAAGCTGATCACCGTGCTCAATATATGAATATTCGTTAAGATAATCATGGTCTTCAAACAATCCTACAGGAATACCCTTCGAAAAATTGAAATAATCAGCAGCTTTGCCACTCCTTATTAATACAGGTGGATTATGTCCTGCATTGCAGTAATTTAATTTCCCGGTTGTAGTATCAAGTATACCAAGGAAAAATGTTACAAACATATTTGAATCATTATTCAAAGACAATGTCCTGTTAATTGATGATACAATTTCGGCTGCAGATTTGTCTTTGTTAGCAACTGATCTGAGAAGTGTTCTGGTAACTGCCATAAATAATGATGATGGTATACCCTTGCCGGAAACATCACCAATAGCAAAGCATAGTACATGCTTGTCAAGAAGGAAAAAATCATAAAGGTCTCCGCCTACTTCTCTTGCTGAAACCAAAGATGCAAATAAATCTATTTCAGGCAGATCGGGGAAAGGAGGGAAGATATGCGGAATCATACCCAACTGGATTTCCTTGGCAATTCGTAATTCGCTCTCAATCTTTTCTTTGGCTGAGGTGGTTTCTTTGAGATTCGCCACGTAATTTGAAAGCTCTTTTTGCATAAATTCAAATGAGTCATGCAATTCTTTCATTTCATCTTCAGTTGTAACAACAGGTAACTCTGCATTAAAATCTCCTTTAGCAATAGTTTGTGCTGATTTTGAGAATTTTGATAGCGGTTTTAATTGATTCTGAATAATTCTGACCGTGAAAAATACAAGTATGGCAAGTCCCAGAATTCCAAGTACGATAATGAAAATATTTAAAGTAAACAAATCTGCATACATCTCATCGTTTGGAAGTACCAATCCAATAGACCACTTATTTGAAGGTAAATTTATATAGTAAACCGTGACCTTTCCGTATTCTTTATGTTTGAATGATAAACTACCGGTTTCACCGTTTATCATCTTTCTGCCGATTTCACGTATTTCAGGTTGTTCTGATTCTTTAGCCAAAGTGAAAATAGTCTCATTCATAATAAGTGACTTATTGGGATTTGTCACATATGTTCCACTTCTGGTTATAAGAAAAGAATAACCTGATTCCAGAATTTTTGTCTGATTAACGATCTGTGTAAGCCAATCAAGAGAAACATCAACAGTAATAATACCGCCAAAAACTCTTTTACCGTTTCTGATATTATAAAAAGGTACTGAATATGTTGATATCAACGCATTTGCTCCGCCGGTATCGAAATAGGGTTCACTCCAGTAAGGCTTTTTCAAGGTAGCAGGTATCTGATACCAGTCCATTATGAAATAATTGTATTCTTCTGAGCCGAGTTGTTTTGTTACAATATTTTCACCTTCCCTGTATGCATAAGGTGACCAGAATTTTGTGCCGGCATCAT
>CAZCPI010000215.1:0-2888 GCA_964500535.1 uncultured Bacteroidales bacterium | reverse complement strand
TGCTATTGCGCTTGCATATACTTCAGGATTGTTTTTTATCATACTTTTGAGAAAGCTATAAACCGAATCTTCAGGTATATTGCCGGTTTCAGCCATCCATGATAAATTCTCAGGTAATACTTCTATTGGCTGGAGAGTTTTTTCAATCTTGTTGACCATATTCTCTGTGAGCAATTTTGCCTGCTCTAAAGTATTGCTCCTGATGCTGTGTCTGGTATAAGTATAATAAACCGAAAAAATCACAAGCCATATAATTGTACAAAACATAAGTATCCTGAAGATAATTCTGTATGACAGGCTGTTTTTATTGATTTTAAATGTTTTCATTGGTATTGGATTTCGGAGAAGTTATTCAGGCATATTTTTACAGAAATCTTCAAATCTGATATTCACGTCTTTAAGATTCAGATCTTTATTTGATTTGATTATTTGAAGTGCCTTGTAAAAATCACTTTCAAGAAGCTCTCCTTTATTTACATTTTTATTTTCAGGCTCGATCATTTCCAGGACTTTTTCAAGCATCCAGCTTTGGTGAGCTTTATTATTGGGCAAATGGGCCTTATTCATTTCCTTTACGACAAGGTCTATAGTATAGTCCCGGTTTTTTGATGCATAATCCCAGCCTTTCAAAGTAGCTTTACGAAATTTTTCCAGGTCAGTCTTCCCGGATTCATACAATTTTTCTGTACAATAAAGTCCGTCTTCAGGTATATCAAATCCATAATCTTTAAAAAAGAATGTATTGAGCTCATCTTCATTGATACCGCTGTTTATAATCTGGTCATATTCATTATAATACATCACAGTAAGTGCTTCAACTCCATCCATCAGAAATAAATTGATGGTATTCATGATGGGAACAAATGTTATGTTGTAGTTATTCTGTTTTCTGAATGCATCCGGCACATCCTGAAACCCTGAGCTCCAGATACCAAGTCTCTTGTTGTTAAGGTCTCTGATTTTATCAAGGCCGCTCTTCTTTTTTGTAACCATCATCAGGGCTGAATGTTGTGAGAACTGGCCGACATTTACAAGAGGCATTCCCTTCGCCCTTTCTTTCATGCCGTCAAGCAGAAATGATGAAATCACATCAGCTTTGCCTTTTCTTAAATAATCAAAAGCAGAGGTAGTTGATGAAGGGTGGATGATCTGAACTTCAAGACCAAGCTCTTTGTAGAAACCTTTATCCTGTGCTACATAATATCCGGCAAACTGAGCCTGCGGATACCACTGGGGTGAAAATGTCAGTTTTCTCAGCTGAGCATGGGATGGTAAAATGAAGAGGAAAAAAATTAATAAGACAAACGAAAGTCTTGTTTTTATGGTTAGATTTATCATACTATAAAAAATTAAAAAATGATAGTATGGAACGTTTAATACACATATCGATAAATTTACCGGCTTACCGGTTTCATCATTATATAATATATGCTTATGCCGTAAAGTTAAATAAAAATGCTAATTGAATAAGAAAAAAAACAGCCTTATTTGTTTTTTATTTTTATGAAGTATTTGTCTAGATTTGCAACAAAAAAAACAATGCGGTTACTTTATACAATATTGGGTGTTCTGTCTCTTACTCTGGGAGTTATTGGAATATTTCTGCCTGTACTTCCTACTACACCTTTTTTGCTGTTATCTGCAGGGCTTTTTTTCAGAGGCTCTGATAAGTTGTATAACTGGCTGATGAATCACAAACATCTCGGACCTTACATTAAGAACTTCAGAGAAAACAAAAGTATTCCGCTTAAAGCTAAGATTTATTCGATAAGCCTTTTATGGGTTTCAATATTGATTTCAGTTATATTTTTTATACCCATTCTTTTTGTGAAAATTTTTATTCTGCTTATTGCTGTAGCTGTTACTTTTCATATATTGAGGTATAAGACGATGTAAAGAGATATATGAATTCTGTTGTGAGCGTTATAAGCTGTTTTGCAGCGGTGATAATGAATTTTTATACGTTTAATACGGAAATTTTTCAGCAAAACTGTAGGATAACCTTAATATTAATTTCTACCTTTGCATCGTTTTTTTAAGAACGAACAAATCAATTTTTACGCTATATGAAACCATCACACATTGAACATCTGGGTATTGCAGTTAACAGCCTGGAGGAATCAATCCCATTTTTTGAGAAGGTTTTGGGACTTGAATGCTATGCAATAGAAGAAGTCGCCGAACAAAAAGTTAAAACAGCTTTCTTTAAAGTTGGACAAACCAAAATTGAATTACTTGAATCGACTGATCCTGAGGGACCTATCGGTAAATTTCTTGAGACCAAAGGACAGGGAGTCCATCATGTTGCATTTGCTGTAGAAGGTCTGCAGGAAAAGCTTGATATGACAGCTGAAAAAGGTATCAGACTCATAGATAAAACTCCCAGAAAAGGTGCTGAAGGTCTGAATATTGCTTTCTTACATCCAAAATCCACATGTGGAGTTTTGATGGAACTTTGTGAAAATCCTAACAAATAAATCTATAATATCTCTTGAAATGAGTACACAACTTACAAAAGTAAAAGAGCTGATTGATTTGCGTGCCCAGGCTCGATTGGGCGGTGGCGAAAAGGCCATAGAAAAACAACACGATAAAGGTAAATATACCGCTCGTGAAAGAGTTAACATGTTGCTTGATGAAGGTAGTTTTGAGGAATTCGACATGTTCGTTAAACATCGTTGCACAAACTTTGGTCAGAATAAGAAACATTATCTGGGTGATGGAGTTGTAACAGGTTATGGTACAATTGACGGAAGACTGGTATATGTTTTTGCACAGGATTTCACCGTTTGGGGAGGTTCATTGTCGGAAACAATGGCTCAGAAAATCTGTAAAGTAATGGACCAGGCAATGAAGATGGGTGCTCCTGTCATTGGTATCAATGACTC
>CAZCPI010000214.1:0-4436 GCA_964500535.1 uncultured Bacteroidales bacterium | reverse complement strand
AGGAGATCACTGCAAGTCAATTAATAAAATGGGCTAGCGTACCGCAGTGAAACGTATTACCCGAAGACGACTTGACGGACCGGTGATGGCAGAGCGAAGTGGTTGCCGGCGTCGGGTGCTGACGAGTCGGGACTAACGAAGTATGAGGGTATCACGTTGAACGCAGGGGAGCGTACATGATATTTGGTTTCATCGCTAAATATATGTTATTCAGCATATATTTAGTAAATATCAACATATCTGTCGATATTATGATGATTTAAAATAATATATTTGGTAATACAATCTGATAAGTGAAAAACGATATATGGATAAAATACTAAAGGTACTGGTAGTAAATGGAAGCCCGAAAGGTGAATACAGCCTTACACTACAACACAGCCTTTACATGCTGGTGCACGAAAAAGACGTCGAGTACAAAGTGCTCCATGCGGGAAAAGACTTGACAAATATGGAGATTGAGCCGGCATGGCTCGCTTCAGCGATAGCCGACATAGAATGGTGCGATGCAATAATCTGGAGTACACCTGTGTTTACAATGCTGGTGCCATGGCAGCTTATAAGGTTTTTTGAGTTGATAAAAGAAGCCGGGCGCAACTCCGTATTTGAAGGGAAATATGCCACAAGCATGATGACATGCTTCCATTATTATGATAACCTCGCGGAAGAGTGGCTGCGCGGGATGAGCGAAGACCGCGGGATGGCATTTGTCGAAGGACGTACAGCCGAAAATACAGATATGCTCAAACCTGAAAACCGTGCCAGCATGCGTTTCTTCATGAATAATTTCGTGAATTCATGTCGTAACAGGTATCCCGTTGACCGCAAATTTATGCCTGTAATTAATACATCGCCACGTTTTAACCCGGGAAAATTGCAGTCAGATCAAAAACCAAAGCAAAAAGGTTTGAGGACAGTGCTGCTTACAGATGAAATCCATATGGACGGCAATCTCTCAGGGATGATTGATGTGTTTCTCGATGCATATCTGCATGAAGTAGAGGTAATAGACATTAATAAATATCCGTATGAAGCAGCCTGCAAAGGATGTCTGAAATGTGAGCTGGTAGGAGAATGTGACCGCAGGGACGGGTTTCAGGATTTTTATCTTAATCTTGTCAACAAGTGTGATGTACTCATATTTGGCATGAACACAGGCGAGAGGTACCTTAAACCAATCTGGAAACTATTTATTGACCGTACATTTTCAAACGGACATCGTACGAGCATGATGGGTAAACATACAGCTTATCTGGTAGCAGGTCCGCTGAGATCTCTACCGGGTGTGAGACAGTTTCTGGAAGGAAAAGACAATGTCGGACGTGAAAATGCAATATGTATCATAGGCGATGAATATGATGACAGTGCATATCTTGAAAGCCTGCTGAGACATTCAGCAATACGTCTTGCGCAAGCTGCTCAGGCTAAGTATCAGAAAAGCATAAACTTCCTTGGATGGGGAGGTATTAAGATATTCCGTGACCTGATTTACAGTATGAGAGGAGTGGTTGGAGATGATCATAAGTTTTATAAAAAACACGGATTATACGACTTCCCTCAAAAGGATCTGGGCAAACAGTTTTTTAACCTGGGCATGGGGCTGGCATTCAAGTCGAAGACGGTCAGGATGCAGGCTTACGAACGTATGCCTGAGATGTATATAAAGCTGCACAAAGAGATAGTGGACAATAAAAAAGAGTAGATAAATACTGATAAGTGGAGAGTGATTACTATGAATTATGATGTTATTGTAATAGGTGGCGGGCTTTCGGGGCTGACCGCTGCAAGTTTACTGGCTAAACGCGATTTAAAAGTTGCTGTGATAGACAAAGGCTATCAGCCCGGCGGTTCCTGCGGTATTTTCAAAAGAAAACATGTGACATTTGACCAGGGCTCGGCAATGCTTTACGGATTTGGTGAACAGGGTTTTAATGCTCACCGTTTCGTGTTTAATTGCCTCGAAGAGCCAATTGATATGATCAAACACGATTTGCTCTATTGTGTAAATTTCAAAGGCAGAAGGATTAAGTTTTACGAAGACATTGACAGGTTTGTACTCGAATTATCTGATGTTTTCCCTGGCGAAAAGGATAATATCAGGAGGTTTTATCATGATATGCTGACAATGTACAAGCATGTTATGGTAGAAGTGCCGACATATAATTCTGCTGATGAAACCGATCCAAAGATTGCATTGAAAAGCATGATGAAGCATCCGCTTTCATATATAAGGTTTCTCAGTTATCTGAATAAAAGCGCAAGAAGTTTACTTGCCGGTTATTTTAAAGACCCTGAGATCTTTAAGTTTTTTGACAAGCTGACATCAACATATTGCTACACCACAGTTGAAGAATCTCCTGCAGTGCTTGCGGCTGTGATGTTTGTAAATAACCACGTGGGCGGAAGCTATTACCCCGCAGGTTCGACAGTATTCCTGCCCGGTAAACTCGAGAAAGTTATTGAAGAACATGGAGGAGATATGTATCCCACGAAAGAAGTGGTTTCAATATTATTTAAAGACGGCAAACCCTCGGGAGTCAAACTTGATGACGACAACGAGTTGTTCGCGCCTGATATAATTTATTCAGGCACTGTCTGGAATCTTTATGGCAAACTGATTGATCCTGCTTACAGCACCCCTAAAAAAAGAAGCTGGGCTCAGAGTCAGGAGCCGACATATCCAAGTGTGGTTTTGTACGCTGTTGTCGACAGTAAATCAATACCTGATGAAACCGCTCCGATTGAAATGCTGGTAGGAAATCCCGACAAACTTGACGAAAGCGAAGTCACAGCTTACATTTTAAGCATTGATGACAGAACTCTGTGTGCTGAAGATGAACAAACTGTAGTTGCCATCGGACCTACGTTTGAAAGCTGGGAAAATCTTGATAAAGAGACATATCTTAAGAAGAAACAACTGGAGCAGGAGAGGCTGATAGCAGTCATGGAAAAAAGATTCCCGGGTTTCAGCGGGTCTGTCAGATATGCAGAAGTGGCCACTCCGGTTACTATCGAAAGATATTGTCTGAAAAATGGCGGCGCTGTAGCAGGACCAAAGCAAATGCTTGGGCAACACATGTTTAAAAGGCTGCACACCAGAACAGAGTGGGATAATTTGTTTTGTTGTGGTGAATCCACTGTCATGGGCACAGGTACACCTACGGTAACAACTTCAGGTATTACTGCTGCGAAAGTTTTGCTTAAGAAGCTTAATAAAAAGCCTTTTGTCTATCAGGCTGACATGAAAAACTATGTCAGGATGGTGCCAAGGCCATTTACTGCAGATATGTTGTATGCTGATTATGACGAAAATAAGCGCGTCATAATGCGTGAAGCCATGCGCTGCCGTATATGTGAACATCCGAGTTGCACCAATAGTGATCCGACTGATATCCGGGGCATAATGCGACGTGTTTCAGTAGGTAATTTCACAGGAGCAAAAAAACTCTGGGGTCAAAGAACCACGGGTATCCATGATATTGATTATTACCAGTCTCATTGTGTTTGTGCCCTCGAAGGAGGTGAGGCTGTTAAAATCAAAGATATTATTACTTTTATAGAGCAACAGTTTTGAGTAGCGAGCGCAGAGGCAAAGTAAACTTTGACTATGCCGAGTCACGAAAAACGTCTGTTTTGAAAATGAACAAACTTTTGAGTAGCGAGCGCAGAGGCAAAGTTTACTTTGACTATGCCGAGTCACGAAAAACGGCTGTTTTGAAAATGAACAAACTTTTGAGTAGCGAGCGCAGAGGATAAAGATATGGATATTGCAAAGTACGACACAATCATAGTTGGAGGCGGTATAGCCGGACTTACTTCTGCCGCATATATTGCCAGAGCCGGACAAAAGGTTTTACTGATCGAAAAAAACGATGAATTCGGAGGTTTGGTAAATTCTTTTAACAGCGACGGTTTCCACTTTGAAGCAGGAGTGAGGGCTCTTGAAAATGCCGGTATCATACTTCCTATGTTAAAAGATTTGGGCATTGAGCTGGAGTATGTCAGAAGCAGGGTTTCAGTCGGAGTCGAAGATAAGATATTAAACATAGAGGATCAAAGCTCGGTAAATGATTACAGGGATTTCCTTGCGGAGCTTTATCCTGACAGCGTCGGGGAAGTGGATAAATATATTCGTGCCATGCGTAAAATCATGAAACTGCTTGATGTTTTATATGGCATAGATAACCCATTGTTTAAAGACCTGAAAAGAGACAAGGAATATATTTTTAAGACCCTTTTACCATGGTTGCCACGGTTTATATTTACAGTCGGCAAAATAAACCGTCTTAAACTTCCTTTTGAAGTATATCTCAGCAAGCTACTTAAGAATACTTCACTGATTGATATAATCGGTCAGCACTTTTTTAAAGGTACCCCGACATTTTTCGCATTAAGTTATTTCTCATTATATCTTGATTATTTTTATCCTAAAGGTG
>CAZCPI010000213.1:0-4463 GCA_964500535.1 uncultured Bacteroidales bacterium | reverse complement strand
GCAATTGAAAGAGCTTCTTCATAGCTTTCTTCTTTCATCAATCTTGCAAATTTCCTGGAGCCGGCAACATTTGTCCTTTCACCAATATTTACAAAATTGCTTTTGGGATGTATCAGTAATGTTTCAAGTCCACTTACTAGAGTAAGATTTTTCCTTTCAGGAATTATTCTCGGAGAATATTTTACAGCAACATCATGTATTGCTGAAATATGTTCAGGTGTAGTACCACAACAGCCTCCGACAATGTTTATCCATCCTTTTCTTATATATTCTTCCAGTTTCAAAGACATATCAGATGGCTTCTCATCATACTCTCCAAATTGATTAGGCAGACCAGCATTAGGATGTATGCTGACAAAAAACGGACAAACAGATGACAGTTCTTCAAGATATGGTTTCATCTGACTGGCACCAAATCCACAATTCAAGCCAATACTTAGTAAATCAAAGTGTGAAACCGAATTGATGAAAGCACCAAGAGTTTGCCCTGATAAAGTCCTGCCACTTATATCGGCGACAGTTAAAGAAATCATGACAGGCAGTCTTACTCCCGATTTGACTTCTTCCTCATGTATGGCAAAAAGTGCAGCCTTGGCATTAAGGGTATCAAATACGGTTTCAACAAGTAAAAGATCAACTCCTCCATCTCTCAAGCCTTTAACCTGAGTACTGTATGCCCCGACAAGTTCGTCAAAAGTAACCGAGCGTGAAGCGGGGTCGGATACATCAGCAGACATTGATGCAGTTTTGTTAGTTGGTCCCATTGAACCTGCAACAAATCTGGGTTTATCAGGAGTCAAAAGACTTTTACTGTCAGCTTCAGCTCTGGCAAGTCTTGCTGCTGAGACATTTATCTCATATGCCAAATCCGACATATCGTAATCAGACAGAGATATGGCATTTGCATTAAAAGTGTTGGTTTCAATAATATCAGCTCCGGCATCAAGATAAGCTTTATGAATTTCACTTATAATATCCGGTCTTGTCAGACATAACAAATCGTTGTTTCCTTTCAGATTTTTTTTAAAACCTGAGAAAATATGGCCTCTGTAATCCTTTTCAATCAGACCACAGGCTTGTATCATAGTTCCGGTAGCACCATCTAAAACAAGAATTCTTTCCTTAAGAATATCGGAGATATTTTTATTCATCTTCAATAAATGTTATTTAACGTCAAAGGTATGTATTTTTTCATAAGAAAAGATATCTTTGCTATATGAACTCAGCACAGCAACAGGACAGTTAAGGATAGTTCAGTTAAATTATCTTTGTTTTTTAAGGTAGGAATATTTAAGGTAAAAAGGTAAAAATGCAAAAGACAAAAACTATTTCGGTCTCAGGTAAATTCACCATCGGAGGCAGGCAGCGTGTTACTTTAATTGCCGGCCCGTGTGCTATCGAAAATGAAGAGATGGTGCTTGAAACGGCAACAGAACTCAAAAGTATATGTCAGAAACTTGAAATCAATCTTGTTTTCAAATCTTCCTTTGATAAAGCAAACAGGACATCTGTAAAATCCCCAAGAGGGGTTGGACTTGAAAAAGGTCTTTATATATTAAATGAAATCAAGCATAATCTGGGGTTGTCGATCATAACTGACGTTCATGAAACCTGGCAATGTTCGCCTGTAAGTCAGGTCGCAGATATTATTCAGATTCCCGCTTTTTTGTCCAGACAGACCGATTTGTTGATAGCGGCCGCAAAAACCGGAAGAATAGTCAACGTTAAAAAGGGTCAGTTTATGGCTCCCTGGGATATGAAAAACGTGATTACCAAGATTGAAGAAGCCGGAAACGAAAAAATACTTCTTTGCGAAAGAGGGACTTCTTTTGGCTATAACAACCTTGTAGTTGATATGACCGGAATAGTTGAAATGAGGTCTTACGGTTATCCAGTTGTATTTGATGCTACTCATTCTGTACAGAAACCGGGAGGTCAGGGATCATCAACAGGTGGCAACAGACAGATGGTGCCTTATCTGTTAAAAGCCGCACTGGCAGTAGGTGTGGATGCGATTTTCGCTGAAGTTCATCCCGACCCTGACAAAGCATATTCAGACGGGCCAAACCAATTAAAACTTAGTGATTTCATGTCAATCATGAAGGAAGCTATTCAAATAGACAATATCACGAAGAGGATTTAATTAAAATTGATTTTATTCCGGGTAGTAGAATTATCCGGACATTTTTATAAAAGAACATTAATGGATTTCGTAAAGATTAGTCAGAAAGTATTTGAACAAGAGATAAATGAACTCTGCAGGGTCAGTAACAATATCGGACCTGAAATAAATGAAATTGTTGAGTTAATTAACGACTGCAAAGGAAAGATTGTTGTTACCGGCATTGGTAAAACGGGATTGATCGGCAGAAAAATCGCAGCTTCTCTTGCATCCACAGGGTTACAGGCTGTTTTCATGAATGCAACTGAGGCCATTCATGGTGATTTGGGAATGATAAGGTCTGAGGACATTGTCATTGCAATTTCAAACAGCGGAAGCACAGTTGAAATAACAAATATCATCAATCCGCTAAAAAAGATTGGTGTAAAAATTATTGCTATGACAGGCTATCCCCAGTCTACTCTTGGCAGAGAATCCGATTATATTTTAAACACGGTTGTCGCAGCTGAGGCTTGCCCGCTTGGACTTGCTCCTACCACATCCACAACAGCAACTCTTGTAATGGGTGATGCCCTGACAATTTGCATTATGGAACGTCGTGGTTTCAAAACTGAAGATTACGCCCTTAATCACCCCGGCGGGACATTGGGAAGAAGACTTCTGACAAGAGTTATTGACCTGATGAGTAATGAAATACCTGTTGTAAAAGAAAATGATTTATTCAGGGATGTAATTTATACTGTAAGCGACAGAAGAAAAGGAATGACAATGGTATTGAACAAAGACGGGATTATGACCGGCATTATAACCGACGGAGACATACGACGTGCTGTTCAGAAATTTGATGACATAGTATCAAAAACCGCCATTGATTTTATGACACTTGGTTTCAAAAAGATTTCAGCAAATGCATTTATTAACGATGCTCTGATGATGATGACCACCTGTAAAATCACTTCGCTCGCAGTGCATGAACCTTCAGACGAAACAAAAATATCAGGTCTGATTACAATTCATGATATTATTGATTGTACCAGGTGACTCCGGTTTATTAAATCAAATACCCCCGTTTTATTTATGACGGGGGCACTCTTTTACAATTATTTAAGCTTCAAATCAGGTTTTAGCAGACTTTTTGTTTTCTATATAGTCCTTTAAATTTCTGACATATTCCTCAAACGCTTTTTTACCTGTTTCGGTAATACTGCAAATAGTCCTGGTCTTTTTCCCTACAAATGTTTTTTCAACTGAGATATAGTCTGAAGCCGCTAATTTATCAAGTTGAATGCTCAGATTACCGGCTGTAGATTCTGTTTGTTCTCTCAAATACACAAAGTCAGCGGATTCGACACCTATAAGTATAGACATTACAGCCAGACGTAACTGAGAATGTAACAAGGGATCTAATTCCTTAAACATGTTTTTTATTGGTTAAATAATTAAGTATATGCCCGGGAATCACCATCATAACAAAAAATACTGCCGCAAACAATAAAATCTGGTTAGCACCTCCAATGAACAAAAACGAAAAAGAAGCAAGTATGCCAAATACGCCAAAACCAACAGCAATATTAAATTTTATTACAAAGCCTGTGAGCGCAACAGCCATACTAATCAAAAGTAAAACCAAAAACAAGATAGGCATTTTGATAACAAAGAATGCCATAATTGAACACAAAATTACTCCTATTGCAAAAACAAGCCAAATATTTCCAACGACCCTGTCAATATATGTGGTGAAACCACTTCTATCTTTTTTTCTTGTAAATATTGACAAAGGCCAACCTATTGCAATAATAGCAAACCAAAGAAAATGCCAGTGATAATCTGCTGTTTGTGAAATCATATACCAGATAACCATTGCAACAATGACCGTAGTATAACCCCATGTAAGAAATGGCAAACCGGCATTCTTCTTCACTTTTTCACGGGTATTAGCTATCATTTTTGAAATGATCTCCAGGCTCTCTTTTTCATTTATAGTTTTTTCTTCCATGACTAATGCTGTTAATTATTTTAATTCTATTACAATAGTTGAATCCTTTTCAAATTTAAACATACAGGTTTCAAAATCAGGCTTTCCAAAAAGAAAAGGATTATTGCTGAAACCATATTTCTCTGTAGGAATACCCATATTACCCAAATCTAACTTATTGTTATTGTTTACATCCTGAAATAATGACAAGGCATAATTGCCTTCCGACACTCCTTCAAATTTAAACAAAAGACTATCACTGGTCACTTCAATCTTTTTTGTCATAAAAGGTTTCTCCAGAAAGGTTTCTGATGAATTGTATAAAGCAACCAAAATATTCCCGGTCACAGTTTCTACACCTTTGAT
>CAZCPI010000212.1:0-4495 GCA_964500535.1 uncultured Bacteroidales bacterium | reverse complement strand
TGTTGTAGCTGACCCTTCCCTCAGAAATTAAAGACCTGATGGAATAGACCAACTCCGAATCCGCAGCATTGTTTTCCTGGAATTGAAAACCTTCCGTAACAATGAGGCACTTGTTTTTCAAACCGCCTTGAAGATAGTAGAGACTCTTTGCAGACCCGTTGGTGATCATGTAATAAGCGTTGTCAGGATAAACCTGCGTGCACATCGTGAGACAATACGATTTCCCCGCGCCAAAATGACCAGCATTTTTAACCGCCAGCACGTTGGGGTTTAAAAAATTATCAGGTAGCAAACGGCTGTCAATCGCGCAAAGATACATCGCAATGATTCTTCTTTCACCGACAACACCAGCTTGATTGATGACGTCAATTCGTTTTTTGAAGACGAGTTGGTCCATGGTGAGAGATAGAGCGCCTTTCTCAACCTCAGGATCAATTTTGATCTCCTCTTTTTTTGACTCTTTCTCTCTTTTTAATTGTTTAGCAGCTTCTATTTCTGTAGATATGACCTTTACTGACGTTTTTGTTTTTATCGCGATCAGCTTCGTATAGTGTTGGAGTATCCCGCCATCCATAACCGTAAGTAATGGCGTGATCTCTTCTTTCAGGGATGGTAAAGCTTTGAGAAAATCTGGGGGTAATTTTTCAATCAGAATTTCTAAAACGGATTTAGAATCATTCATCAATTTTTCAAGATCATCAGCGGAGTGATCTTTCAAGTACTCGTTCAGATCAACCTTGCTCAATCCGTCAGGTTTGGGTAACTCCACCAGGAAAACATTTCTCCCTTTTTCCGTAAGATATTTTCCCGTCTTGATTGCGCCTTTTAAACCAGCCTGATTATCCTCATTGTCATTGATGATATAGACGGTTTTTGCACCTTGGGTTAATTTTACGAGCTTCTCAAAATCCTTTTCCCTGAAATTTGTGGTCACAGGGGATATTGCGTTGAAACCCTTATCCACCGCAGAGACCCAATCCGGAGCACCTTCCGCAATGATGATAACGTCAGCACCCCTGATCGTGTCTTCCCCCATGAACACGTCATTTTGAATGAATTTAGAAAAATACTTCTTTTTCTCATCGTCAGGATCATGATGACGCAGTTTCTTGTATTTAACAAACTCAGGTTTTCCCTGATCATTGATTTTGATGTTATTATCCTTATCCACGTAACACTCATATTTATCTGATGGCGTAAGACTTGTCGCTCTCGCAAGCTGATAAACCACTTTTCCGTTTGACCAATAAGGGAAAACAATTCTCCCCTTGAAGTAGTCGAAGTACGGCCCGCTGGGATTACTAAAAGAAAAAAGTCCGGTTAAAGCAATTTTCCCATTGAACGCAGGAATTGAATTTAAATGCATTGCAAGTTCTGAAAAATTATCAGGTTGTTTTGATACTGGCACAAACCCTATCTGTAATTCTTCTATAATGTCCTTTGAAAATCCGTAGTGGGTCAGCAGATGATCCATTATTTCCGGATAGTCTTTTAACCGTTCATGGTACCATTTGGTCGCTTCCGTCAAAATATTTTCAACAAGAATTTTTTCTTCCATATCCTTTTCTTTTTGAGCAATCTCGTCAGCAGTCAGGGTTTGGCCACCCCAATAGGGAATTCCCGCTCTATCGGCCAGAATTCTAACAGCTGTCTTGTGATCGCAGTTTTTATAATGCATGACCAGGTCAATGACGTCACCCTTTGCTCCACAATGAAAACATTTCCATCCCTGAATTTTTGGCCAAATGGTCAGGCAACATCCGCGAGAGCTCCCATGCGCAGGACAATTCCCTTGAAAATAACCACCTGTTTTTTCCCCGTCATAACCAAAGGACATTGCGACTTCCACGATGTCATTTTGCGATTTCAATTCTGAGTAAAAATCATTATTCTTCATTTACTTCGGCGCCTCCATATCTGTTTGATCATCCTCAACAATCTCCGTGTAATCGCTGAAATCGATGGAGTTTCTCTCTCCCTGTGATGTAAAGGGTTTTCTCTTTGACGCCATCCAATCTCCACTGTAATTCATTGAATATTCAATTGAGTTTCTCACCACTTCTCCCATCGATATCTGATAGACTCTCGAAATCTCCTCTACCAACCCGTAAAGATCCTCTGACAATGAAACCGTTAACAATTTTCCAAACATTTTTTTACGCATAGCTGAGTCCTCCTAAGTAATTAAATTTAAATACATTATTTTGTTCATCCTAGTAGCCGATGAAGGAAAAAAATATTTTTGAATGACTTCAAAAGACAGGTGAGATACAAACTAAAAAAGGATAGAAACCATCTCGCGATGATTCCCATCCTTCATTCATTGTAAACGAACCGGGTTCGTTCTGGGGTAGGTTTAACTTTCTGGTGTGCTGTTGATGATATCCTGCAACTGGCGAAGATAATACAGATTGACTATTTGTCTGGGAAGGGTTGTGTTCAAAAGATCCTCATAAGTGTAATTAAATGTGTTTAATAAAAATGTGTTTAATTCTTCCCGATGATGGAAAGTACTGTAGAAGACATTTTTACCGGAACTTTTCTTGTCCTTCTTGATCCTACTTTCCAGGTCAATTGAATATTCCTTCTGGTCAAGCTCATCCCAATAATAAATGCAACTCTTACCCGCTTCAGCTGCCCAGGATGACGCGTCTGCGGAAAAGGGTCTATATCTGAATAAGGTTTCCCTGTTCAAGCTCCCGAATAAATGAAAACGAACATCGGGAAATTTTTCCTTCACATCCTCCATCACCTTTGCGCTGATTTTTTCGCGAATCCCCAGCGAACCCAGAGCAATGTAATTGTGACCCTGATCAATGTAGGTCTGAATCTCTCCCATAGGATCGCCGGCATCATGGATACAGGGAACAGGTTTCCAGTTTTTTCCTTCAAGACCCCGTTCAAGGAAATTCTGATTGCGAAGGTTATGCTCCGGATCATCAAATTTATCATCCAGGGTAAAGACCGTTGTAAACAGATCGCCGTATCGTTTGATATAAGCGAGATATTCAGTGACGGAAATATTCACTTTCTTTGTGAAGACGGAATAGGCGCCGGAATCCAGACACAGGTTGTCAATCATATCACGGTAGGTTTTAGTGACTTTAACCGCATTTCCGGCAAGATAAATATAGGATATCAAAACATTTAATTTTATTCTTTTACCGGTTACTTCATAGAAGTGCTTGATTACATCAGCACTGTCAATCGCCTGATAGATGATCATTTTTTCACCCCCTTCTTCTCAGTCTTTGCTGATTGCTTCTTTTGTTTCTTCACGGGAGTTGCCACCGGCGTCTTTTCCCTTTCAGAAGGTTCTATTCTTTCCGGTATGGTAATCTGAGCAAGCGTTGACATCACATTTCTTGCAAGTTCAAAAGTATCTTTATTAACGTCTGCAATCCAGTCCGTTTGTCCCTGTTGAATATAGGTTTTGTAATAGTTAATCAAATTGGACAGAATGGTATTCAAGCTCTGGAGGCTTCCCATCACCTGATATTCCCTGTCAGAAGGAAATACCATCTTGTTCAAGATGTAATCGTCAAAGGCGCTTTCTTTTTCTTCAGGAGTGGAAAATGTATCCAACCAATCCTTGATTTTCTTTACGGTCTTTTGCTCAATCCAATGCTTATTAAAACAGGATAAAAGATACGCCTGGTCAAAGTCAGCAAAGTCAATTCCGCCTTGTTTGAGATTGTAAAGGGTGACCGCGGCGTCTGTGTGTTCATTAAAAATCAATCCTTTTCTGTCTTCAGTGATATCGGGATAGGGATTGTGCTCTATAATCTCTTTGTATTGCTCCTTATTCTGTAAACGGTCCACTTGCAGCAATCTGTTTTTCCCCAGGCTGGAATACTTTATTGCAAAATCTCCCATGGAAAGAAGTTGTCTGGACTGCTGAAAATATCTGGTGTGCTGACTGCCGAAGTTTTCCTTGACCCATTTTGCATATTTCGATCGATCATTACCCAATGTCCGATAGATTTCGTTCAATATTCTTCCGATCTGCATCATGGCCAGAACAACGAACATGGAGGTATGGACCTCTAGGGAATCAATGCCTCTACAGATATCAATGATTTGTTTTTTTCCTTCATTGAGAAATCCAGGGACATCACCGCTATTTCTTATAGCAAGAAGTCTTGACACGTGGTCGGGTTTTATTATTTTGCTGATGATTTCCGGCGCATAGTTTTCATTATGCATGAAACTGATTTCTATAACGCTGGTACTATCCATCGTCGCATGTTCAAGAATTGCAGGAAGATTTTGTGGTCCAGAACCGGTGAGTCCAATGAGCTTTGGTAGTATTTCCACTTTTCGAGGTTTATCTCTTTTTTTAACAGACTTGAACTTTGCTTTGACCTTTTTGGTTAGCTTTTTCTTTTTTTTGGCCATGTCATCTCCCCCTCATCCGTTGACGATAGCGATTTCGTTCCCTTTGTTTACACCCTTCAGGATCTTTTGCCCATAGTTCACGCTGTTTTGCTTTCGC
>CAZCPI010000211.1:0-4496 GCA_964500535.1 uncultured Bacteroidales bacterium | reverse complement strand
CATTGCCTGAATGGCGGAGGAAAGTGAATAGTTGGCTCCTTTTACGGTTAAATTCTTTCCAATCATTATCATCATGATTGCTGTTGAGAAATTTTAAGACTGTATCAAACTCTTCTTGATGCACTTCGCCATTGATTTCATCAAAATCGTTTGTATATGCTTTAAAAGGTGTCGCAGAGAGCATGAGGATCTTGCCGCCTGAGCGAAATATTGCCCTGGCTAGATTAACAGCAGGCGATTCATTTTCAGGGTCGTTTACTATGATTTTTTTGTACCTCTGAAATTCATCCAGAATGAATATGTCAGCGTGCAGGAAGGTGATGCAAGCCTGTGATAGCGTAAGTCTCAAATGGCTAATCAATTGTCGCCCAAAGTCATAATAGTAATAGTTATTCTTTCTGATTTCGAGCTGGCAAAGCCTCTTCAGAAGAGTCCAATATTTTACCGGATAAGTAAGTTCCGCTGCTTGAAATGGTTTTGGAAGAATCTCGGGGGTTACTTCTTCATTCATCTTTCTTCTAAACTCGGATCTTATCCGCTCTCTGATGGGTCTTCCACCCCGCTCAGCTTCTTTAATTGCGTTTTCCCATGTATCCTCAGATATTTTGTTGTTACCTTTCAAAATCCATTTGAGGCTATTTTTATATGGGTTTAAATCTGCATAGTCATACAAGAGCCTGTATAAAAGCACCCGCTCATCCTTCCGCCCCGCATGAGTTTTGTCGTCAAATGAGGTCGCCGGAGTAAATGCTCTTATGGAAAACGGCTTTAAAGAATCGTCTGACGTATCTGCATATGCCAATGATGTAATGCGATCATCTTCACTGGAAGCCATAACGGCTGTTTTGTCTTCTGAAAAGTTGAGTTTGCCAATATTCGCTTTTGCTATCGCCTGGTTGGAGCATACATATACAACGCTGAACTGCTTATTCTTTTCATCGAGTATCGATTTTTCAAACAGTCGCGCGATAATTCCTTTGGCAACAATCGTTTTACCAAGGCCAACCTCATCCGCAATCAGCATTCTATTGCGGCCGGAATCGAATTGATGCACCACATAATCGGCCGTTTTACGCTGAAAGTCTTTCAAGTGGTCTAATGTTTTTTTTATCTTGTCCTTCATTTGGTATTTCCGTGTATGTATGCTTGAAAAATCTTCCAGAGTTTCAGAAAATCATCACTAACTATAGATGCATTATCTACCTTTTGTTCTTTGAGCCGCTCAATTATTTTTTCTATTGCCATAATTCTTTCAGGCTTCCGACTAACCGCAACCATGAGATTTTCATAAAGTGAAGACGTCAGTAATGAATTTGGCTTACCGTTATTTTTTATTCCGTGACTATCGCTATTCGGCCTTGCGACAACAGGTTCTAGCGTGGAAGCATTTAGCAGAAATTCAATATACTTCATAAACTTATCTCTGCTGTTAATTATCGTCTTAAAAATGCTGTTCAGCCGTGAATCTGGCAGTGCTATTGTCATTTCTGTGATGAATGACTTTATTATTTCATTATTATGTTGAATTGAAATATTCAGATACGGACTGAGTTGGACTTCACCGTAACCTTTAAAATCATTTATTTCATTTATTACACCAGATTCAAAATTTTTAGGCAATCTATCTGCTTCAGGAAGAGGCTTTATCATCACTTTGAAATCGGGCGGTATTATCAAATCCCGTGCGTCACATTTAATAATGATGTCCCAAAGATTGTCAGTTCCCATTGAACGCGGTATAACCCACCCCTCGAAAGCAAGACCGGTAATATCATAAATTAACTTCCTTAATTTATTTTCGAGACTCTTGCGTTCTGAATTATTTTTGCGGTTTTTCAATTGATATGTCTCAAAAGGCGGCAGTTCTGCGTTTTTTACCTCATGAGTAAGCATATTGCGTATTTTTACGGGAGAGAGCTTATTTTGATTAGATTTCAATTCAACCATGAATTCAATGTTTCTACCGAAGGCCGGTTGCGTACAGTTTGCCGAACCAATAAACCAATGCTGATAAGCGCTTTTCGAACCGATGAATATTTTCGCATGAAGGTTTTGAAGCATTATCTCCAATCGACTACCATCAGCAAGGCCCTCCATCCATTCCGCATCCTGTATTAATTCAGAAAATTGATAGAAGCGATTTTCCCCGATATCCTTTATTAGCGCTTCTGAAACACCATCCAATTCTTCTTTTCTGGAAAGAACGGTAACCTTTTTGCCTGATTTCTCTGCTAAAAATTTTAAACTCTTATCGTCTACAAATGGCGAAATACAAAGTAGATCATCCCAATTATTTTTTTCCAACGGGTTTGGATAAACTGCTCGGCTATCCTGACTTTCAAAACCGATTGGATAAAAATTCATCAGGTGAAACCCATCCGGAAGATTGAAGTTCACCATGGAAAGGTCTTCCAGAAATTTCTTGGGTAATTTTATTTCATCATTTCGTTCAAGATATTGCAGGAAATTTAACAGGGGTTTGTTTTTCTCTACTGGTTTATTCCCAACATCTCCTTCTGTCGAAAATGCAGCATCCCAGTCATGTGTGTAAGTCAGATTACGGCTTGTGATCAACAACCTGTAATATGGTGCTTTGTCCCTGGCTGTAAATCGCACCACCCATATCTTCGGATGAAATGAAGCGGCATGAGAATCCATGCGTATTGGAGAAATACCTTTTTCCCAATATGCCATAAGATGATTATATTTTTTCGGAACCTTTATCTTTCCTTTTTGGCAATATACTCTGATTTTATCTGTTGCCCGAGTGATTGCGTCCAACACATCAAAATGGAGGTCATCAGATGAGCAATCCAGAAGACGTGAATAGAATAAGGCAACAGGAAGTACCATGATTGCTTCCAGATCGAGGGAATAAGTGGTTCCCACAGCATAGTCAAGGTCGTAACTACCGTCAGGGGGGATGAGCTGCTCACCGTAGTCCAGCCTGTTATTTTTCACATCGAGCATTATGCCTTCCTTAGTCCGTCAAAAATATCTTGAAGAATGATTTTTGCATTTGTCATCCGGTATTCAAGTTTTTTGAGTCCAATCCAAGTCTTCTCTTTAATATCATCATATTTATTCTGCCTTATTCTTGCTTTAACCAATTTTGTATTGAACTCTTGAACCTCCGTAAGTTCATTTCTTTTCGAAATCGGATGAGAAGAAGCATTAACGTAATCCCACCAGTCATATACAAATTGACTGGTATGGGGACGGACACGATGAACATGCGCAAATACTTTATCTGGATTGAAGTGTTTATAATCAATCATATTTGATCCGATATTTTCAATCCATTCGTTCCACTTATCAGAATATGATCTGTTGTTGAATTTGTTCTCCTGCAGCAGACAATTATACGTGATGTGCGCCCCGTACATAAGCTCTGAAAAATCATGAGCCAGCGTAAGTATTTCACGAATGTGTTGGTTCAGTTTATTACCAGACGCGGCAATCTTGGTAAAATCTGCGAAGCTTTCTGTGTTTTCAAAGTTTGCGAAGAGTTCTTTGTCCTCTAATAACACACCGATCAGTAACTCCCTACCGGCTTCGCGTATGCGGTGATAAAGGATATCCGCTTCTTTTGGTGTGAGATCGAGGGTTAAATTTTCAGCCCAGTCTTTATCAAAAGGAATTTTTAGATTGAAACGATTTATATAGTCCACATCAGCGTCATCACGAGGGGTATCATCACCTTGAGCAATATCTGATGTCAATGTTTCCGCCCTTTCCATTCGGCTCCGCAAAAAAGAATTAACACCCAAACCGCCATGCTGAATCACACCAAAAATATCTAACCCATTCCAGTATATTGCCGAAGGTCGGCGCATTATTTTTTCGGGCTTGTATTTTGTTATCCCGATAACACCACAACCAACCTTATGTTCATATTTTTCAGCAAGCTCCCACATCACTTCATATTCTCGTTCTTCGAGATGTTTTTCAGGTGTTTTGCTCTTTTGTCTTGCCAGCGACAGCAGTTGATACTCATATAGAATATACGGTACTATAAAAAAGTATTTTGCCTTGGTCTGGATTGTACTGATACCGGGAAACATCTTATCCGCAAAGGCGTCGCGGATACTGCCAATGCCCAGTTCATCCACAACACCTTCCGGCTTGAGTAAATCCAAAACCGCTGACACCCTTTCACGGTGTTCAGGAGAAAAATCAATCCAGCCTATCTGTGCCATTACGTCACCCTTTATCTCTCGATGGATATTCAACCCCCAGCTCTTTTGCTATCAGTTCAAATCCTTTCTCATTCTTGTACTGATCAATATCAATATTTTTTGTTTTTACTTTCTCCCATCCTGATTCAACTATGTGATGATTAGAGCGGATAAAATCATTTGGAAGTGTATAAAATTCAGGAGCAAGACATCCTTCTATTGTCGGCTTTTTACGATAAAAAAATCCGATATTCATAAAAACGACTCACTACTGTCCGGAATAGTTAGTACATAAAGTTTGTAATGGCTTAACATATT
>CAZCPI010000210.1:0-4524 GCA_964500535.1 uncultured Bacteroidales bacterium | reverse complement strand
AATCTTTGCATCCGTATCCCGGGCAAGTGATTAATAATCTGTGTGGAATTACTCCATTCTTCTGATTCTAATATCAATCCCCGTGTTTTCCAATCCATTTATCAGTGGTTTCAGATCAGTATTACCGAAATGGTATGGATAAAATATTTTTGGAGAAATAGTTTTGGCAGCTGTAATTGCCTGATCAACTGACATAGTATAGGGAAGATTAATTGGCAGGAAAGCTATGTCAATATTTTTAATATTTTTCATCTCAGGGTAAAACTCAGTGTCTCCGGCAATATATATTCTCAAACCATCAATGTTTAATATATATCCGTTGTCTCTTCCTTGTGGGTGAAATTTCTGGTTTTCCGGAGTCGTGTTGTATGCCGGTACAGCTTCAACAGAAATCCTATCAGATAATTTTATGGTTTCGCCGTTCTTAACAGATTTACCCTTACCTGTTTTCTTGATACTTGCCTCGTTTGCAACTATAAATGTTTCGTTTTTGCTTAGCACATCTATTGAAGCATTATCCAGATGATCTCCATGTTCATGAGTAACCAATATAAAGTCAGCCTTGGGGTATGTTTTAAAATCTGCATATCTTGAAACCGGATCGATCATTATAATCTTTTTGTCGTACGTAATCATAAGACTGGAATGCTTTATAAATGATATCTGTACGTTTTTTCCACTCTTTGTTTTGAATGTATCAGCAGTCAATGACTGCGCAGAAAGCGACAAAATATTTGTTGACAAAGCCAAAACGAGTAAAATAATTACTCTAAAAAGTTGATTTGAGTTTATATTAATTCCAGCCATAACCAAATAAATTATTTGATTTTGAGTTTAAGTCCGATTTTTAGTGCAGAACCTTTTAATCCGTTTAATTCCTGCAGTTGTTTGATAGTAGTGCCGTGTCGTTTTGCCAACGCATAGAGAGTATCTCCTTTTTGAACAGTAATGACTTCTACAGAGTTGTCTGAAGCACTTCCTGAATTTATAACATTTTCAGTAAGTTCGTCTTTTAATTGTTGTTCTTTGGTTTCAACCTTTTTTTCTGAGCTGAAAAATAATTCAGTTGCTTTACCAAGTAATGGTTTCTTTATCGAATTACATGAAAAATTAAAAAAGCTTTCAGGATTGAGGGGTTTCTTATTCTTCCTGACTTCAAAATGCAGATGGTCTGTCGAAGCTCTACCTGTTCTTCCGCCCAATCCTACTGCCTGACCTGCAAGTACTGTATCACCTTTTTCGACCAGACATTTGCTCAGATGAGAATAATATGTTTCAAAGCCTTCATCATGTTTTATAATGATGAGATTCCCATAGCCATAATATCTGCATGACATTGTAACAGTACCATTTAATGTCGAAACCACAGTATCTCCTCTGTGTAGTTTAATATCTGCACCAGTATGTCTGTGCCGTCCTCTGTAACCAAACGGACTTATCACCTTGCCGATAACCGGGCAAATTTGTCTGCATATCGAAGTATCAACTCTTAAAAAAATACTATTACGCTCAGGACTAATCGAAAGAGTGTCCAGAGTCGCACCTTCCGCAGTAATGAAAGTGAATAAAAACAGATTTATAATCAAAAGGTTCCTGAACAAGTGTTTTCTTGTCATGATAAAGATTTTATTTTCCTCTATAATTTCCCGGCGATAATAATCCGTCAGTTATTGACGGTTTCCAACTTGACGCGACAAAAGCAAATAAAATCTGCAAAAGAAATCGCTATCGAAAAAATGCCGGTTTATTGCTAAAGACAAATATAAAGAAAACCCGTAAAGTCTGCAAAGAAAAAAATTGAATTGTTCCCATTTTAAATCACCAGGCTATTTTCATCAAGCAAAAAATCATATATATTCATGAATACAACACCATTATTGTCCTGGTACTTCTTTATGGGATCTTCTGTAATCACGAATTTCAAAAAATTGTCGTCTATGTTTTTTAATGAGCGCAACTCCTGTTCACGTTTTTCTTCATTCGGAAGCCTGAGAGCTGACTGTATATAGCACCGTTTGCTTCCCTGATTACAAACAAAATCAACCTCAAGTTGCTTTCGTTGGCTCAAACCTTTTTCATCTTTCGTGTTTAGGACAACGACACCAACGTCAACCGACATATCACGCAAACGCAGTTCGTTGTATATCATATTCTCCATTAAATGTGTCACCTCATGCTGGCGAAAATTGATGCGTGCATTACGTAGTCCTGCATCCGAAAAATAATATTTGGCAGGGGTATCTATATACCTTTTTCCCTTGATGTCGTAGCGAATGGATTTTTCCACCAGAAACACGTCTTCAAGAATGTTAAGATATGATTTTATAGTATGTTTCGAGATGGAGATGCTCTTTACACTTTTAAACGTATTCTCCAATTTGGTCGGATTTGTAAGCCCACCGATGGAAGATGCCACAATATCAATGAGTTCTTCCAATTCCGCATCATTCTTGATTTTATACCGTTCTTTAATATCTGTGATATACGTCTTTGCAAACAATCCTTTCAGATATTCAATCTTTTGCCTGTCGTCCGCAAACGTAACAATTTTTGGAAGACCACCGAAAGTAAGGTATTCTTCCAATGCCTGCTCACGGGTTCCGTTAAATACGGATATAAACTCACGGAAACAAAGCGGAGCTATCTTTATTTCATAACCTCGCCCGCGAAATTCAGTAATTACATCTTTCGACAAGAATTTAGAATTACTTCCTGTTACATATATATCCGCATTCTCAATCTTCAAATAACTGTTTAGAACATCCTCAAATTCATCCACGTGTTGAACCTCATCCAGAAGGATATAGTACATTTCTTTGTCAGTCATTTTACTGTCGATATAGTTCAGCAATGCATCGGGGTCACGCAAATCTTTGTTTCTGCGATCTTCCAAATCCACTTTGACAATGTGATCACTGGCAACGCCACACTCTTTAAGATGGTTATAAAACAAATTGAATAAAAGATATGACTTACCACAACGTCTGACTCCCGTAATGATTTTTATCATTCCGTTATGCTTGCTTGCGATAATCTTTTTAAGATGTATGTCACGATTAATTTCCATTCCTGATTGCTATTTTTGCGTTTTTACGCTTTTTTGTGCAGCAAGAATAAGCATTATCTTTTAGATATGCAATAATACAGTTAATTATTTTGCGTAAATACGCATTTTTAGGAAACCAAAAACTGAGTCGCCCTTCCGGTTCTTCCACCCAGTCCTACTGCCTTACCCGCCAGGATATTATCACCTTACCTTTTACCAGGCAATCTGCAAAAGAAATCGCTATCGAAAAAATGCCGGTTTATTGCTAAAGACAAATATAAAGAAAACCCGTAAAGTCTGCAAAGTGAAAATTTGAAAAAAGGTTAAATAGTCAAAACATAAACATTTTTACAGATAAGTAGTGCCGATCAAGACATTGATTTTCTTAAGTTTTGTATGAAGTTTTTAATATCATTCAACAAAGTAACCAACACTGATAAATATAAATAATCAATAATGTGTTAATTATTATTAAAACAACCAACACGGCTAATAATTAACATATAAAACACAAAATATAAACTAAATAAAATACTAAATTTGTCAATAGCCATATAAAATGTAAATATTTATCCTTTTTGCCTATGATAGAATAATTAGTAATTAACATCTATCTAATAATGGTAGATCTGAAAAAGGATACAGTGATACTTTTTTTCAGGGGAGTTACATGTTACAAAAGGTTATCTCTCTTAATAAAATCTGACAGTAACAAAAAAAGCCCCATCCCTCAGAATAATCGCAAAATCAACATTGGGATGAGGCAGTCAAACACAAAGTTTAACTTATAAAGAAACGAAAATGCTTAAAAAAAAGTATATAACAACAGTAATTTTAGCATTATTTGTCACGTTTAATGCTATTTCACAGGAAATAATCGAAAAAAAATTTTTCAATAACCAAAAAGAGCTTGGTGGTGATGTTGCCGTTTTAAAATCTATAATAAAAGTTGAAGGCACAAAAGCGTATAAAATTTTTGAGATTGAAGCTCCTGACAATGGAGACTATTATCTGAATACCTGGATAATGGGAGGTGAGCTTGAAAACTTCCGTAGTAGCAAAATCCTTGAATATGATGTAGTTGTAAATAATGAAAAACAAACAGAGAAATTTAAACCTTTAAAAAACAATTGGCATAATGCGCCTTTTATAGATAGTAAATCGAAGGAGAAAAAATTAATACTGCTTAAAAAAGGTTTAAATCAGATTATTTTTTCATGCGAAGTTCCAGATATACCGGAAATTGAGTTTGTAAGACTAACAAAAGATGCATCTAAAGCTGAAATATCCGAGAATAATTACAACAAATTTATAGAAAAAATAAAGTCGGAAATTCAAGAAAGGATTAGAAATCCAATAATCAGGAAAGATTCGTTGACAACAGATCTTAGAAGCGGAGTTGTTTTATCTAATCCGGAAGGAAACTATTATCATCATATTGGTATCACATTCAAATATACTACGTGGAGATTGTATTA
>CAZCPI010000209.1:0-4701 GCA_964500535.1 uncultured Bacteroidales bacterium | reverse complement strand
TGGCTGTTGAGTTTTTTGAAAACCAACCTTTGATACTTCACAAAATCAAAACTCTTCAGGATGTCGGTTTAGGTTACATTAAACTCGGACAGCCTTCGACTACTCTCTCAGGTGGTGAAAACCAGAGGGTTAAACTTGCTGCAGAGCTTGCTAAAAGAGATACCGGTAAAACCTTGTATGTGCTCGATGAACCAACTACAGGTTTGCATTTTGAAGATATCAAAGTTTTGATGGGCGTACTTAATCATATTGTAGATAAAGGCAATACAGTTATTTTGATTGAGCACAATATGGATGTTATCAGACTTGCAGACCATATCATTGATATAGGGCCGGAAGGCGGAAAAGGAGGGGGTAAACTGGTATTCAGTGGTACGCCTGAGGATTTGGTTTTGAAATCAGACAGCTGGACTGCAAAATTCCTTAAAAGAGAGCTTTCTCCTGAATCCTGATATTTATAGCAAGTAAAAATGTGTTGGATGCTTTTCCTGTTAATTATTTGAATTTTTATACTTATTTATGGCAAATCCTGTAAGCTACCTCCAGGTAGAAAATCTTGGTAAATCGTTTGGTAATCTGTTGCTTTTTAAAGATTTATCTTTTGGTATTTCTGAAGGCCAAAGGGTCTCAATAATTGCAAAAAACGGAACCGGTAAAACGACTTTATTAAATATCATTGCAGGAAAAGAATATCAGGACTCCGGTAATGTGGTTTTTAGAAAAGACCTTCGCGTGAGCTTCCTTGAGCAGGAGCCCGGTTATCCTCAGTACCTGACTGTCATGGAGGCTTGCTTCTTATCAGACAATGAAATACTTAAGACTATTTCCAGATATGAATCCTTCATGCTTCGTGAATCTTCCGGTATCAGTCAGCCTGAAGGAGAGACTCTTGAGGAGGTGATGCATCTTATGGATTATCATAATGCATGGGATTATGAAACCAGAGTCAAACAGATACTTTCACAACTTAAAATAAAAGATTTTGATCAGAAAATCAGCCATTTGTCGGGTGGTCAGCTTAAAAGAGTCGCTCTTGCCAATGCTTTGATTACAGAGCCTGATCTGCTGATACTCGATGAGCCGACCAATCATCTTGATCTTGATATGATCGAATGGCTTGAATCTTATCTGACTAAATCAAATATAACTCTGCTGATGGTCACTCACGACAGGTATTTTCTTGATCGTGTGTGCAACATTATATTTGAAATTGATTATGGTAAGTTGTTCACTTACAATGGTAATTATTCGTATTACCTTGAGAAGCATCAGGAGAGAGTTGAAAACTTTAATGCTGAGCTCGACAGGGCAAATAATCTTTTCAGGACTGAGCTTGAATGGATGAGAAGAATGCCTCAGGCCAGGGCGACAAAAGCAAAATCAAGGATTGATTCTTTTTATGAGCTTGAAGAAAAGGTTTCGAATAAACGGATTGAAAGCTCGATTAAACTTGATGTGAAATCCACTTATCTTGGATCAAAAATATTTGAGGCAAAGTATATCAGTAAAGCCTATGGTAGTCTGAAACTTCTGGATAATTTCTATTATAATTTTGCCAGGTTTGAAAAGGTGGGTATTGTCGGCAAAAATGGTACCGGTAAATCTACTTTCCTGAAAATGCTGATGGGTGAAATTAAACCTGACAGTGGCTCTTTTGATATAGGTGAAACCGTTGTCTTTGCTTATTACAGCCAATCGGGTCTTGTTTTTGATGAAAATACCAAGGTAATTGATGTGGTCAGGGAAATCGCTGAGGAAATCAGTCTTGGAGATGGTAAGAAGTTGTCGGCTTCACAATTTCTGCAGCATTTTCTTTTTACTCCTGAATCGCAGCACAACTATGTTTATAAGCTTTCAGGTGGTGAAAAAAGGAGGTTGTATCTCTGCACTGTCCTGATGAAGAACCCGAATTTCCTTGTTTTGGATGAGCCTACCAATGACCTGGATATCTTATCATTAAATATACTGGAGGAGTATCTGAGGAATTTCAAAGGTTGTGTGCTTGTGGTTTCACACGACAGGTATTTTATGGACAAAATTGTCGACCATCTTCTTGTATTTGAGGGTGATGCCAAAGTGAGGGATTACCCGGGAAACTATACTCAGTACAGGGACTGGCGTGACAGGAATGATGAGATTGAAAGACAAAAGAAATTGTCTGAAAAGTCGTCTGTTTCTGTTGCTCCGACAGATAAAAACAGGAATAATTCTGATATAAAACCCCGCAGATTAACTTATAAAGAACAAAAGGAGCTGGAATCTCTGGAATCTGAAATCGAAAATCTGGAAGCGGAAAAAAATGATCTTGAAACCCGTCTGGCTTCAGGGAATTGTGTGGTTTCGGATATTGAGACTTATGCAAAAAGACTTGCAGTCATCTCCTCTCAAGTAGAAGAGATGACTTTAAGGTGGATGGAATTAAGTGAGATAGGGTAAGTTTATTTTCTTGGAGCGTCAACTCTTTTCCAGACAGCTGTCCTGCCTAAACCCATCCATGCTTTTCCAATAAATCCGCGGATTTTTAAATCGTTGCCTTCGCCAAATTTGATGAAACAATTGTAGGTTTTGCCGTTGTCGGGGTCATAAATAGTACCGCCAATCCACTCATTGTTTTTCTCATCGTAACTGAAGCCCTTAAGCAGCTGAAGACCTATAAGTGGCTTTTCCCTCAGTGATTTATCAGGATTTTCATCATCGACTTTTGGTTTGCCGTTTTCGTTTGGCTCTTTGAGCCAGATAATTTTACCGTAATACTTGCCGTTTGTTGACTTGAAAATCTGAATCTGCGAACTTTCGTCTTTTGTGTCATCGTTGTAGGTTATGTAATATCCACAAACTTTATCAGCTTTGACTTGTGCACTTACATAAAATACTGAAATCATCAAAAACAGGGCAGTGATTGAACAAAACTTTGTTTTCATACGTTATTTTTTATTATTTACACTAAGGTCGTATGGAACACCGCATACCAATCATAGCAATAATTAGTAGCTTGATTACAAGTATGCTCGTTTCATACGTTAATGTTTATATTTCAGACAAATATAAACATTTATATAAATAATATACAGATGTTTGATTTTAACTAAAATTACATATATTTGAAAAATGAATAAACCTTATGTTATGAAGACACGAAACATAATCAGAGTTATTTTTTTAGTTGTTTTTCTTGCAGGCTTCACTAATGTGAACGCTAAGAAAGACAAGGATATGAATGAATGGAAATACGAGCTTGAAACCGTTAGTACAGCTGTTCAGGGCAATGCCACGCTTAAAGTCTGGACATATGCCAGATCTGAAAAAGCCGCAGCTGAACAGGCAAAAAAAGAAGCTGTTCACGGTGTTATTTTCAGAGGTACTCCTGATAATGGCCGTATCAGAGGTCAGAGAGCTTTGACTCAGGATCCCAACCTGGAAGTTGAACAACAGGCTTTTTTCTCGGACTTTTTTAAGGAAGGCGGCAAATATATGAAGTTCGTAACTCTTGTCAATGATGGTTCTATTTCTCCAAAAGACAAGATTAGGGTAGGTTCTCAAATGAAAATCGGGGTAACTGTACAGGTAAATGTGATGTCTCTCAGAAAGGATCTTGAAGATGCCGGTGTCATCAGATCTCTGGGTAGTGGTTTCTAACTAAAATCTAACTGATATGAACAGATTATTATTAGTCACGACATTGTTTTTTGTTGTTTCTCTGACTTCGTTTTCTCAGAGAAGAACTGCTCAGGAAGGTAAGTATTCTTATGAAACTGAATGTCTTGGCGTTGAACTCGATGGTTCACAGACTTTAAGGGTTTGGGGTACAGGCAGGAACCGTAAAGACGCAGTGGAACAGGCAAAGAAAAATGCTGTAAGAGAAGTGATTTTCAAGGGCATCCGTGGTGGTGAATGTGAGATGAAACCTTTGGTTCCAGAAGTCAATGCTGAAGAAAAATATGAGAGCTATTTCAATAAATTTTTTAAAGATGACGGTCTTTACAAGTTTTTTGTCACTTTAAAAGATGAACGTATTCCCAACAGAATTTTCAGGGAAACCAAAGTTTCCTCTAATACTGTTACAATACCTGTTGTAGTGAGAGTTCAGAGACCTCAGTTGAAGGAACAGATGAAGCAGGATGGTATCCTTGAATCCAACTAATAACTTAAATAAACGTTTTATATGAAACGCATTCTATTGACAGTAATGGCATTATTGTGCCTAACTACTATTGTTTATCCTCAGGCTAAAAAACCAACTCTTATGGTTGTTCCAAGTGATATCTGGTGTAACAAGAACGGCTATATGATGGAGTTTGATAATCAGGGAAGGAAAGTTAAGGTTCCCGACTACAGAAAGGCTCTGCAGGAAAATGTTGAATTAATGATGGTCATCAGTAAAATAAATGAGCTTATGACTGAAAGAGGTTTTCCATTGAAGAATCTTGAGTCATCTCTGAAAACTCTGGAATCTGAAAGTGCCGAAGAAGCAATGATGACAAGCAAGAGTGGTTCTGAAATTGGTGAAACACCTGTTGATCAGTTGAAAAAAGTTGCAAAAGCAGATATATGGATTCAGATGACCTGGGTAGTTAATCAGTTAGGTCCTAAAAGAACCATAACTTTTAACCTTCAGGGACTTGATGCATATACGGATAAACAAATTGCGGGTGCTTCCGGTACCGGTCAGCCTTCTTTTACAGCTGAATTGCCGATTTTACT
>CAZCPI010000208.1:0-4749 GCA_964500535.1 uncultured Bacteroidales bacterium | reverse complement strand
AAAAAAGCCCGCTGATTGCTAAGCGGGCTTTTTAATGTGATAAAGATAATTTCTACTTTTTAGACTTTCTTGTCTTAAGTGTTTTAATCTCTTCTTCAAGTTCAGAAATAGTATTTTCCTGATTGTGTATTGTTGTAAGAAGTGAATTCAGCTCTTCATTGTCTATACTTGAAGGAAATTGCGCTTCAACTCTTTTCATAAAGTCACTTAATACATTCATATAATTAGTAAAAGCGTCGTATGGAGTGTCATAAGGACTAAACTGTTGATGAACCGCTCCGTCTGAAGATCTCTTAGTGCTCATGTAGAAGAAATGGTCGCTTGTCTGAAGATAAAGCCAGTCTTGCTGTATCCTTCTGTCTTTTATAAGTCTTACTCTTTCACTAAGACTGTACAATTTTTTGAAAGCTTCTTTTTGCAACATATTTCCCAGCCAGGCACTGATGTCACGTTCTTCATCCGCCCAGGAAATAGGGTGTAAAACATGCAATTGTTCAACAGGTTTAAATTTTTCAGCAGTTTCACGGGGAGTTAAAAATGAAACCTGTCGTTTGCCTGCCTCAGAAGGCAATGCTTTGAGGAATTCGAAAATACCACTTTCCTTTTTCTGAAGATTTCCGAAAGTTTCATAATTCATAAAGAGATTGACTATTTTCTCATTTTCCGGAATATTACATATCCAGTCAATAAACTTATCCGCCGTAAGCGGATTGTTACTCCATGAAAAGCTTGAAAACCTGAATGAAATATCGTCACTAAGTCTGCTGTTTTTCAACAGTAATCTTAGCTTGGGTATCGAAGTGTGTTGATAAACGTAATTTGGACTTTTCCATCCCAGAATATGTTTTGCACCTTCAGTGATTATCGTATCATAACCCATATCATAAACGAGTTCTCCTATTTCATCAGAGTATATAAGCTCTGTGTTTCTGAAAACTGTTGGCTTGCAGCCAAAAAGAGTCTGTATTTTCTTACTGTGCATTTCAACCTGAGATCTGAATTCATCAGGGTCAGAAAGAGACGATAGAGAATGTGCATAAGTTTCGGACAGAAACTCAACACATTTTGTATCAGCAAGTTTTTTGAAACTGTCTATTACTTCAGGTGCATACATTTCAAGCTGATCAAGGGCAACACCGGAAATAGAGAAAGCAACTTTGAACTTACCGTTACTTACTTTAATCATCTGAAGTAAAGTCTCATTCGCTTTAAGAAAAGAATTTCTGGCGATGTTCTCAAGTATATTCTGATTGTTGAAATCATCATAATAATAATGATCTGTGCCTATATCAAAAAAACGGTATCTCTTGAGCCTGAATGGCTGATGTATCTGAAAATAAAAACAAATGTTCTTCATATCTCGTTATTTTGCAATAATTACTTTTTAAAAGTGACAAACGCTATTGTAAATGTCTCTCACTTTGTTGCCTGCGTATTCCCATTTAATCTCATCCACTTCTTTTTTGCCTTCTGATTTGAGAAATTCATACATGCCTTCATATGAAATAATAGAATAAATCGCATCAGCCATCGCATCAATATCCCAATAATCAATTTTTATGGCATTATATAATATTTCAGCACATCCGGATTGTTTTGAAATGATTGTCGGAACGCCTACCTGCATTGCTTCAAGGGGAGAAATGCCAAATGGTTCAGAAACTGAAGGCATAATATAAACGTCGCTGGATTTCAGCATCTTGTAAACTTCCGGTCCCTTGAGGAAACCTGTAAAATGAAAATGGTCAGATATACCTCTGTTCGCAGCAAGTTTGACCATAGCCGCCTGCATATCTCCGCTACCGGCCATGACAAACCTTACTCCTTTTGTTTTTTGCAGAACTTTGTAAGCGGCTTCAACAAAATACTCCGGACCTTTTTGCATAGTTATTCTTCCCAAAAAAGTTACAACTTTATCTCCTGTATTATTTGCCGGAAGTATGGCTTCAACCTCAGGGCTCACAGGCTCAACGGCATTGTGCACCGTTATAACCTTTGACGGGTCCTGATTATACTTGTTAATAACTGTGTCACGAGTAAGATTGCTGACGCAAAGAATCTTGTCAGCATAGTCCATGCCGTTTTTTTCTATTCCGTAAACCTGAGGGTTTACGTTTCCTCTGCTTCTGTCAAAGTCTGTGGCATGAACATGAATTACCAGCGGTTTACCCGTAATGTTTTTTGCATGAATACCTGCAGGATATGTAAGCCAGTCATGAGAATGTATCACATCGTATTGTCCGGTTCTTGCAATAACACCTGCACAAACAGAGTAATTGTTTATCTCTTCAAGCAAATTGTCAGGATATCTCCCGGAGAACTCAATGCATCCGAGATCATTGACATTCATATATCTGAAATCAGCATAAATATTTTTTCTCAGATCATAATATAACTGAGGATCCATATAATGACCAAACCTTGTCTGAAGAGTTTCATATGAGGGATCTTTCCAGACCAGAGGAGTGTTGCAGGCTCCGATAATCTTCAGGAAACTCTGATCTTCATCTCCATGAGGTTTTGGAATAACAAAAGTTATCTCCATGTCTTTTTGAAGAGACATGCCTTTAGTCAAACCATAACTTGCAGTACCAAGTCCTCCCAAAATATGTGGCGGAAACTCCCACCCGAACATCAAAGCCCTCATTGCTCCTGAATTAAATTCATTATATTTTTCATCTTGCGATGAATTCTTAAAATCTCAGCTACATTCATAGCGAACGAAACGCCACCACGAGCTCTGTACGGAGGATTGCCGTCAAAAAACTCTGAAATCGTACCAATACCCCTGTCATTAAGTTCTTCTTCAAAACTATAAATGACTTTTTGGGCAAAGTTCAATCCGCTGTTTTTGTAAATCTTTAAGTAAGCGTCCAGATAAGGGCCTATAAGCCAGGGATATGATGGACCCTGATGACAGGAATAAGCTCTTTGATCGGCGTTACCTTCATAATTCGGCAAATATCCTGCGCTTTTAGGACTCAACGATCTCAGACCTTTTGGGGTGAGTAATTCTTTGGTAACTAAATCAACTATTTTCTTCTTCTGAACAGTATTCAGTGGTGAGTATTCAAGCGATGCAGCGAATATCATGTTTGGTCTTACGCTCCAGTCCGGATTATTGTTATCCACATAGTCGTAAAGATATCCGTGTTGATTAAGAAAGACTTCAATAAATGAATTTTTGGTCTTATCTGCAAGCTTTTTATATGAGTTTAAGTGATACTTTTTTTCGGAAAATTCTGAAAGTTCAATACCAAATAAAAGAGTATTATACCATAATGCATTGAATTCTACAAGATAGCCGGATCTTGGCGTAACCGGCTTGCCATTTATTACCGAGTTAATCCAGCTTACAGGTTTTTCGTGACCATTTGTATAAAGTAATCCATTCTCATGCAGGAAAAGATTATCATGTTTTTGTTTTCTGATAAATTCAATAATGTCAAAAACCACTTTACCGTATTTATCAAAACACTTGTTCAGGCCATTATATTTAGCATATTCCTGAACAGACCATACAGCCCATAATAATACGTCCGGATCTTCCATTCCTGAAATCGCACAATCAAGAGGTTTTTTTTCAATGAAGTTTACAATGGCTTTCAATCCGGTATCCATAATAGCATCAAACAATTCCGGATCTTTAGCCGATATAGTCAACCCCGGTAACGATATAAATAAATCCCTTGCCCGGTAATTAAACCAGGGATATCCTGCGATTATATACCTCTGGCCGTCTTCATGTTTGTTATAAAACTGATATGCGGCATTTTTAAGACAATTAGTAAAGCTTGAGCGGGGAGTTCTGATACTTGTCTCTTTTTCAAACAGACCGGACATTTTTCTTGGAGATAGCGGGGAAGTCCCTGCTGAAAAAATTATACTTTCTCCTTTGGCTATATTTACTTCAAAATAACCGGGAACAAACAGATCTTCCTGATAATCATACATCTGCTCCTGGTCTTTCATGTATTCTATATTCCTGTACCAGTCTGGCTCAGTAATGAATTTGTTTTTTCTTGAAAGTTGCATGAAAAGCTCAGGATAATTCTTATAAAGACATGCCTTTACTCCGTTTTCAACCGTGATACACTCCTTATTTATTTCAGAGTTTTCCCTGCACAGACTCATAGTGTTTCTGAAAGCCAGAAAAGGTTTAAATCTTAGTGTTGTGGGCGAATGAGCATCAATCAGACTGTATTTTACAAGTAAACGATTTTCATGAGATACAAAAATGGTTTCTTTCGTAAGTATCACACCTCCTACACGATAAGTCGTTTTGGGATTGTAATCGCATTCGTATTCTCTGATATATTTATGACCTTTAGGACTAAAATTATCCCCGGGATACTTATGAAGACCAAGATTAAACTCGGCACCTCTCTGTATTACAGTAGCATCAAGCGTGGACATAAGTACGTGATTGCCACCATCCAATTCAGGTAATGGTATTACAAGCAGTCCCTGCTGCTTTCTTGTATTGCAATCAACTATTGTAGAATAACTGTAAGCTCCTGATTTGTTGGTCCTCAAAATTTCTTTCAACAAAGACTGTTCAAGATTTATCATTAGATTTTTATCAAACTTCAGATAACTCATGGTATAGATTTTTTATAAAACGAATATAGGATTAAAATGCCAAAAAATCAATTAATAAATGAACGGTTTCTTCAATAAAGTAATTTGAACCGGTCTATTTGTCAATTAATCAGTTAATCAGTGTTGAAGACTTTCAATAATTTTTTT
>CAZCPI010000207.1:0-4769 GCA_964500535.1 uncultured Bacteroidales bacterium | reverse complement strand
TTGGTTGAGTCAGTTTGCCGTCTTCGATCAGATAGCCTGCTTTAACAAAAAATGTGAAGTCGCCGGCTCCGATTTGTACTTGTCCGTTGGTAAAGGTTTCAACGAAAACGCCTTTTTTAATTGACGAAATCATTTCTGCTTCTGTTGAGTTCCCGTTTTCCATATAAGTTGCTCTCATCCTTGGTATGGGTATATTCCGGAATGATTCCCGTCTGCCGTTTCCGGTGGGCTGTACTCCGTAGTGCTTTGCACTTATCCTGTCATGTAGATAAGATGTGAGTATGCCTTCCCTGACTATGTATGTTTTCTGTCCATCGTTGCCTTCGTCGTCGAGATTTACTGAGCCACGGTTGAATGGTATGGTTCCATCATCTATTACATTAATGAAGTCACCGCATATCTTTTTGTGCAGTTTGTTTGAGAATATCGAAACGTTCTTTCTGTTGAAATCGGCTTCGAATGCATGCCCTATGGCTTCATGCAGGAATATTCCTGAACCTCCTGAGCCAAAAACCACCGGCATTTCTCCGCCTTTTGGTTTCTTGGCTTTATACATGATTGCAGTTCTGTCAATGACTTCTTTGGCTATTTCATCCAGCAGGTCTTCTGTCAGAAACTCATATCCTATCCTGAAGGAACGGGATGCGTTGCCGTTTTCATAGACTCCGTTTTCGAGCATTATACAGGTCGCGGACATTGAAGCCATAGGACGGTAGTCATAATACATCACTCCTTCGGAATTCACAAACAGTATATGTGATGATGCGTCGTTAAGACCTACCATGACTTTATTCACCCGGCTGTCGAGTGAGAATATCTTGTCGTTGAGTTTCTGAACAAACGGGATTTTGCTCTTTATCCTGACGTCTTCCCATGATTTGTCAAGCGCATAGTAGTTTTTTGCCGGTATCTTTTGTCCGAGATTGTTTACCGGTGTACTACCTGATTTGGAAGCGATTCTTGCGGCTGTTCTTGCTGCATTTATCATATCTTCCATTTTAGTGTTTTCTACAAATGCATATCCAGTCTGGTCACCAGAGATAACTCTGACTCCCACTCCATAATCTATTTCAGATGATGTGGCATTTACTTCGCCATCTCTCAGTGATAGTGAATTGCTGAAAGTATGTTCAAAAAACAAATCTGCATAGTCTCCTCCTTTTTCGAGTGCTACGGCAAGTATTTTTCTTACATCTTCTTCGCTTACTCCAAAATGGGTCAGCATTTTATCCATTTGTTTACCTTTTTCTTTTGTGGAACCCAGCATGTTTGGCGCTATCAATGCGCCTGCCAATGCCAGACTTCCTGTTTTAATAAATTCTCTTCTGTTTATGCTCATTTTGATAATACGGATTATGTAGCACAATTTTTAACCCTGCAATTTATAAAATAAATGCTTTCGGTGAAACCGGTAATATCCGATTCTTGCCTGAATAAAATATTTGTACTACTTTTGCGGCCAGTTGATGGTTCTGTAGTTCAATGGATAGAACGGAAGTTTCCTAAACTTCAGATTCGGGTTCGATTCCCGGCGGGACTACTCTCAATAATGCCAGCCTAATAATGGCCATAGATATTTCCGGTCATTAGTTTTAAGCCTTCTGGTAAAATCACTCCTCTCTTCTTTTAAAATTATTACTCACTAAAAATCTTTTTAGTGTCCACTTTTCCGGGCTAGTACAATATGCTGGTAAAATTTTAGCCAAATTATAAAACGTTTTTTGGCCAAATTATAAAACATTTTTTGGCCAAATTATATAATTAATCATCATTTTATTTGTAATATCAAGTAAATCAAATACCTTTGAGATAAATGAAAACATTGAAAGATGACACTGGTTTATAAAAAAAGAATAGCAGATCAGATGCTTTCAGACAAATTGGAAGCCATGGGTGCTGTATTGATAGAAGGCCCTAAAGGTTGTGGGAAAACTACAACTGCAGAACAACAGGCTAAAAGTATCTTATATATGGATGATCCTGAACATTCAGCTCAGTATATGCAAATGGCTCAAACAAATATCCGGTTTCTTTTACAGGGAAATACGCCGAGACTGATTGATGAGTGGCAGATTGTTCCAAAATTCTGGGATGCAATTCGTTTTGAAGTAGATCATCGTAATGATGACGGGCAATTTATACTTACCGGCTCTGCTGTTCCACCAGAAGGAAACGAAATTCACCATACAGGTACTGCAAGGTATGGGTGGCTAACCATGCGCCCTATGAGTTTATGGGAGTCAGGCGATTCAAATGGAAGCATAAGTTTAGGAGAATTATTTCGTTCACCTGAACAATTTGGAAGTTCTTGTGAAATGTCGATTGAACAATTGGCGTTTCTTGTTTGTAGAGGTGGTTGGCCTAAATCAATTTTCAAGAAGTCAGAAAAGGCGGCTTTGACCCATGCCATAGAATATTATGAAGCCATCACCCGCTCAGATATTTCCCGGGTTGATAATATTCAGAGAGATGAAGAACGAACCAAAAGATTGATGCGTTCTTATTCCAGGCATCAGGGGACTCAATCCAGTGTGCAAACTATACTCGCTGACATTACTGTTAATGAGACTGTAGAAATTAGTAGTATTACTATCATGTCCTATCTAAATGCATTAAGAAAGATCTTTGTAATAGAAGATATGCCTGCCTGGAATCCAAATCTTAGGAGTAAAACAGCTATCCGAACTTCAGATACGCGCTATTTTGTTGACCCGTCTATTGCTTGCGCTGCATTAGGTTTGGGTCCTTTGGATCTGGTAAACGACCTGAATACCTTTGGCCTATTTTTCGAGACAATGTGTGTTCGCGATTTACGTGTTTACGCAGACGCTCTGGATGGCAAAGTTTACCATTTTCGTGACAAGAACGGATTAGAATGTGATGCGGTCGTACATCTTCGTAACGGTTCTTATGGTCTTATAGAAATTAAGCTCGGAGGTGAAAACCTTATTGAGGAAGGTGCCAAGAATCTAATATCGCTTAGTGAGAGAATTGATACTACAAGGATGAAGTCTCCGGCTTTCAAAATGGTGCTGACAGGAGTAGGCTCATTTGCATACAAACGAAAAGATGGTGTTTATGTTGTGCCTATAGGATGCTTGAAAGTTTAAGTGATGAAGAAATTAATAGCAAACTAATTGATTCTGCTATTTCCCGGCTTTTTTGATTCTGCCTGTGTCTCTGAATTCTTTTGGAGTCATGTTGGCTTTCTGCCTGAAAAATGTTGAAAACTGTCCGGGTGTATCGAAGGTAAGTTCGTAAGCTATCTCTGAAACCGAGAGATTTGTATTGAGCAACAGGTCTTTGGCCTTTTGCAAACGGATCTGTAACTGGAATTGTGCGGGCGATATACCGGCATATTTCTTGAAAGCCTTCCTGAACCATGAGTATCCCAAACCAAGTTGATTAGCAATCTCAGCCGGTGAAATCGGATTGCTTATGTTATCTCTTATCAGGATTCTGGCCTGATTTATTTTGTCAACAACCTCTTTGTTAGAGAAGAGGATATTCTGGTTTTTAAAATAAAGCAGTCCCAGCATATGCCTGACAATACTTGAAGCAACCTGTTGGTAGCCCGTGGCTTCACGCTCAGCATAATCGATAATGGATTTATAAAACGAAATAAACTCATCATCAATGCCAATTTTGAAAACCGGATTACTTAAACCGAAGAAACCGGACTTCATCATGTTTCTTACGTTTATACCATCAAACCCGACCCAATATTCATCCCATCCCGTATCAGGATCGTAGCTGTAGTTATGCCATTCGCCGGGAAATAACAGGATAATGGTTCCTGCACTTATTTCCTGCCTTGAGCAATGAGCAGATTCGAATATGCCCTTGCCGTTTACTATAAATAATAATTGAAATTCGTCGAGTATCCTGCCTCTTTTCGTATTAAATGTGTACAGACTGGGGTGAATCGAGAGATATGGATTTACTTTTGATGGCGGTATGGTTTGAAAGCCACACGTTGTCAAAAACAATCCCCAATCCCTGTCTCTGTCGTTTACAGTTAAATAATTGAAATGGTTAACTTTCTTTATTTCCATGGCGGGTACTTCACTAATTATTGAAAGTAAATTTCTGAGGTCAAATTTATACGTTTTTTTGTCAATTTTCTTATTACACTGATTATTCAATGATTTATTTTTGTTGTGAATAAATGTACTTTTGTACACTTATTTTTTATTTTAGATAATTATTTAAAACTGTATGAAGAATAAAACAGTTGTTGCTTTAATTGCATTCATCATATTTTCGGTTTCCTCATTTGGTAAAAATGCAGGATATTTTAATGATAAAGATCTGACTTTGGTCGGTGCTTATTATTATCCTGAGCATTGGAATCCTGATCAATGGGAAAGAGACCTCAAAAATATGTCTTCATTGGGATTTGAGTTTACTCATTTCGGTGAATTTGCATGGGCACAACTTGAGCCAAAAGAAGGTGTTTATGATTTCGGGTGGCTTGATAAAGCTGTTGAGCTGGCAGGCAAGTATAATCTGAAAGTCATTTTGTGTACTTCTACGGCTACGCCTCCGGTATGGCTTACCAGAAAATATCCTGAGATACTTATTACTAATGAGAATGGCACTACGCTTGATCATGGAGCAAGGCAGCATGCTTCGTTTGCTAATCCTGTTTACAGGGAGCTTTCTCTCAAAATGATCGAACAGCTTGCGAAGAGATATGGTAATGATAAAAGGGTTATTGGCTGGCAACTTGACAATGAACCGGCTGTTCAGTTTGATTATGGACAAGC
>CAZCPI010000206.1:0-4873 GCA_964500535.1 uncultured Bacteroidales bacterium | reverse complement strand
AGTCAAATCCTGCCATGTCGTCCTGATAAGTTCATCTTCAGTATATCCAAAAATATTACAATAAGCTTTATTTGTAATCCTTATACCATCAGGTGTAGTTATTGAAATACCGGACATGGAATATTCGAAAACGTCCATAAACTTTCCTTCAACTGATAAATCATTTGACTCCAATTGCTTCTTCAGAAGTTTTAATTCTTCAATCAATTCATCTTTGGTTTTATTTTGGTAATACATAATCGGGATATTAGATTTAAACCATAACAAATTGAGTTATAAATTAGTTCACTTATAACAAAGTAAAACCAATCTACAGTTTTACTTTTATGTTAAATTGTTTTCGTGGATCTTTTTATAAACTTCTGTGATAAATTAAGTAATTCAGCGCGCTGAAACAACCAACTCACACCTTAGTAACAAAAAATACATGTATCAGCTTTCAAATTACAAGCTGTAATTTTTTATTTTATTATATTAAATCGTCCGAATGTACTTAGATGATTAACAGAAAGTTTGATAAAATAGAGTCCCGGATTAAAGTCTTTAATATTTAGTGTTGTTTCACATCCCGAAACCTTTTTGTTAATAACAAGTCTGCCATTTAAATCATAAACAGATAATTCAGCCGGCAAATTAACGTTATCGTTGTTGAATCTTACATTAAGTACATCTTTAGCAGGCAAGGGCCATAAGACAAGATCTTTACCAGACATTGTCGGATTACTCAATTTGTCAGGTACCGATTTTGCCAATGCTGATACCTCATCAGAGCTTAATGGAAAATTGTAAATCCTGAAGTCATCAATATAACCACCAAACAAAGCAGAAACATAATAACCACGACCAATATAGTTGAGCAAAGGTTTAAAACTCAAAGGACTTATATTTATCGAACTCGATTGAGCAACCTGTACACCATCAACATACATCGAAGCACCTGCTTTGCTAAGTGTCACTGCCACATGAGCCCACTTACCTACAGTAAGTGCGGTTGACATAATTTTTTGCTCAGTACCACCGTTCTTGATCGCAAAAACCATTTGTTTCGTAAAGTTCTTTGGAGTCAGGTACATGTAATTATTCTGGTCATATGAGAAATCAAAAATACGCTGATAATTTGCACCACCATTCCATTTTACCCATGCAGCAACAGAGATTTCATCATGATTTGCAATATTGGCAGGCAGCTGGACGAAACCGTCGGTTCCACTCAGCGACAGCGCTTTTGTATTTGAATTTACATCAACAAAAGTCGCACCCCCATAAGTTGCACCATGATTTAAGTTAATTGTACTATCCAAAGTATTCCCTTCAAAAGACAGATGAGTTATCATGTCATTACCACCAACCGGGGCTGAATTTACTTCATTTGAGTACTCCGAAGAATTCAGTGATTTATCAAATGCCTTGATTTTATAAAAATACTTCTTGCCGGTTTCAACGGTATTATCTATGAACGATGTATTTTTGACATTTCGTGCGATTGTATTGTATGAACCACCTGAAGTATCAGCACGGTAAACATTATAACCAGACAAATCGCTTTCAGTATTGGCAGACCAATCAAGCCTTACAGAAGAGGCATTCGCTGCAGAAACAAGATTAAGCGGAGCAGCAGGGGCAACAAACTCAACAGGATTACCAACAGGAACCAACCTCCATTGTTGGCTTTTTGAATCTTTCGGGTCATTTTGAACAATATTTATTGCGTTTGCCGTACTGGAATTGTAAACGTCAAGACATTTAGAGCTGAAACGACTTCTTATGCGAAACCATCCATCTTCAACATATTCAAGATACCATTGCTGGTTGGTACCTTTGGCTAGATCGTAAACGATTATATTTGTATTATTTGATAATGACCAGTTTAAAACATCCATAGATTTGCCACTATGCGCAGCTGTAATAAGAAAATAGCTGAAATCACCTCCGATTTTTGAATCCACCGGTACCACATTCCATTGTTGATAAGCAACTCCGATGCTTGCATTTTGTCTTATATTAACTCCAGAGCCTGTCGAACCACCGGCAACCTCAATAACTTTACCGCTATTCCGGTTGACAAGAAGATATTTCCCGTTAATAACAGGTTGAATATCTGCACCCCATGAAATATTAACCACCCTTTCGGCATTAGTCTGACCTACCTGATAACCTGTTCCACCCGGCAAAGTCAGGGAATACTCCCGCTGGGGTCCGTAACCATCATAAAAAACATCCCTGTCTCTGGAAATATAACTGTATGTCGAAGTTGCAGCCTGACGCTCTGATGTGCCGCCAAAAGCCTGAACTTTACCTTCCGGCGATCTGTAAACTGAAGCAGCTGTCCAGTTGGTACGATGCTCGGCATAACCTAAACGCCTTCCATCACTGGCCTTCACAAACTCTCCACGAGCATATTCGGCTGTTCCCCACCAGATACCTGTCTGCATTCCATATTCCACACCAACCATTGCCTCCATCACATTGTGTAACTCATCATTTGTAGCATGATCTCCGTTGGCACGTACAGCTTTAAAGAAATTTGCATAATTGTCAAAGCTTCCGGCAAGTTGATGAGTATTTCCTTCATCAAGCCTGGATTTCAACGCGTTATACCAGGGTAAAGCCTGATCGGTATTAAGGGTATTTCCACCACAAATACGGATACTGTCGAAGCGGGAAATTTTCTTCAATTCCCCTGCGATATTGTAAAAATCAGTCTGGCTACCCTGTCCCCATCCGTAATCAGGTTCATTAAATGGTGAAACCGTGATTACTTTACGACCGTGCTCCTGATGAAGTCTGGTTGTTATATCAATTAATTCTGCCCAATTTGCTGCATTTCCCAGGAACCAGGAGCTCACTGTCCTGGGATCAGAGTTTAAAACAACTTTTGTTTCAGGACCAAGCAAATCGATTATCTTCAAACGTTGATTTAACCAACTCATTTCCTGCGTCTGAAGCTTACCGTCTACTATTGGCGAAGTCGGGGTAAATGAAGACCTGATAACATCAACTCTTTCCTTACCCATAAATCCTATACCACGACGAACATTTTCTTCACTGAGCCATGCAAGATCCAGACCCCATATGATAGGTTTATATTCCCCGGTATCAGAAATACTGAAAGTTACAGTTCTGTCAGGTACAGGAAAGGCTATCATATTATCACTGGTGCCTGATACATTTGTTTTTAACCCGGAAAATGCATTATTTATACCTGAGCAAAATAAAGTAATGATTGAAATGAACAGAAATTTTATCTTCATCTTTTCAAAATGTCTTTTAGCAAACAAACTATACACCTGTTTACCAATATTTTAAATAAATACATATTGTTCAAAAAGCAATGTCGCTTGTTGATGCAAAATTATTAAAATTATCCACATTATTTCGGGTGAGAATTTATTCATACATTTGAAACAGGAACAGAGTCAATCTTTGTGCCATCTTAAAAACCTTAATTTAAAAGCACATTTCAAAATGAGACGTCTTATTACCTCTTTATTACTTACAATTGTTCTGACCGGAACATTCGCTCAAAAGGCATTTGATGCCACCGCACCAAATGCTGGAAATCCCTTATTACCGGGTTATTTTGCCGACCCTACAATTGTCAAATTCGGAGATATTTATTACATATATGCCACGACTGATAATGAAATGCTCGCTTCCGGAGCTCCAACATTATGGTACAGCAAAGACTTTCAAAACTGGTACAATTACACGATGGAGGTTCCTTCGCTATCTTCCGTTAATCTGAGAAATTTCTGGGCTCCTGATATTATCAAAGGTGATGATGGCAAATACTATTTATACTTCGGTAATTGCCAGGCAGGTTGCAATATTTACGGTTATGTCTCAGATATGCCATATGGTCCGTGGAAGAAACTTCATGATGATGATACACCTGTAATTCCGAACGGTTATCCGAGGAATGGTTTCCCCTCGCTGGATGCTCAGTTTTTTAAAGATGACGATGGAAAAATCTATGCTTACTGGGGTACATGGGTTCATTATAATGGAGGATATGCTGTAGGTCAGCTTGACAATAAGTCCATGTCCAGGATGTTTGATTCAAAAAATATCCCGCTTGCCCAGACTCCTGAACCTTTTGAAGCAGCATACATGTTTAAAAGAAACAACAAATATATTCTTATGTATTCAGGTGCATCATGTCATGATGAAACCTATAATGTGCGGTATTCATATTCAGATAGCCCATGGGGACCTTTTAAACCCGGTTTGAATAACCCTGTTCTGAAGACAAATGCAGACAAATCAGTACACGGACCTGGTCATCACTCAGTCCTGAATAACAATAATGATTTTTATATAGTTTATCACAGACATGATTATCCTTTTACTGCAGGAGGTATGGCTCGTCAGGTTTGCATAGACAGCATGATTTTTTTAAACGACTCCACGATCAAAGCTGTTGTGCCTTCGCATAAAGGCATTTCCAATTTTATAAAATCAGATGTCCCAACCGATATTGCTTATATGGCAAAAGCTTCGGCTTCATCATCATATTATTTGAAGTCATCGGAATATGATTACCTATACAAACCTGCATTTGCCACTGATAACAACAACTCAACGATGTGGAAAGCTGCCGACAACACTTTCCCTCAAAATATTACAGTTGATCTCGGCACAATAAAGAAAGTCAGGAGGGTTATGACTCAGTTTGAGTTTGCAAGTTATTACTATCAATACAAGATAGAATACTCTGCAGACGGTAAAAACTGGAAAATATTTTCGGACAAGACAAGCAACAGGATTTCAGGCAGTCCGATGATCGATGACAACAATGTTTCTGCACGTTATCTGAAACTAACTGTAACAGCAACCGAAAAGACTGGTCTCTATGCAGCAATCTGGAATATTA
>CAZCPI010000205.1:0-4884 GCA_964500535.1 uncultured Bacteroidales bacterium | reverse complement strand
TTAAAAAAGGCCTTCATTACTGAAAGCCTTTTTTTTCAACTATATAAGTGCTTTTATTTCATTCCAAAACTCACAAGATTTATGCTTTCATAAACACCACTTGTCAAACCAAGCACAATAATGCCAATCAGACAAATCACCAATGAAATTTTCATATAATTATCACTTGAAAACTTCTCGATCGGCGACTCATTTTCATTGATGAACATTGCCTTCACAACCAGCAAATAATAATACAAGGAAATAATAGTATTGATAAGAGCTATTCCAAGTAATATGTATAATTGTTGTGATGCAGCAGCCGTAAAGACGAAGAATTTACTGAAGAAACCAGCCGTCGGGGGGATACCTCCAAGAGAGAACATCGCAATCATCATTACTATCGCCAGTTTAGGATTTGTCTTATACAAACCATTATAATCATCCATTCCTACTTTACCTGTCTTGTTTTCAACAGCTATAATAACACCAAAAGCAGCCAGATTAGAGAAAATGTAAACCAGAATGTAATATAATGTTGAAGCCATACCCTGAGAAGTACCGGTCATAACAGAAAGAATAATGTAACCGGCCTGAGAAATAGATGAAAAGGCAAGAAATCTCTTAAGATTCTTCTGTCTCATCGCAAACAGGTTTCCTAAGGTTATGGTAATTGCGACAATCCACCATAAAATTGTATGCCAGTCAAGAGATAAAACGGCAAATACTCTGTAAAGGATGGTCATAACGGCAAAAACTGCAGCCCCTTTGGATATTGTTGATAGATATGCTGTCACAGATGTCGGAGCTCCCTGGTAAACATCAGCAGTCCAGAAATGGAAAGGTACAAGTGAAATCTTAAAGAACAAACCAACCAAAACCATAATCATACCCATCAGAATAAGAGGGGTAGATGTTAGCTGAGGTTTCAGATCTGCATAATAAAGAGAACCCATACCACCGTAAAGCAATGATATACCAAATAAAAGAATAGCTGAAGAGAAAACGGCAGTGAAAATATATTTTGCACCGGCTTCAGCAGAATTGTTTTTGTATTTGTCGAAAGCAACCATCGCAGCCATAGGAAGTGATGCAGTTTCAAGACCAATATAGAACAAAAGGAAATTACCGGAAGAAATCATCAGGTACATACCAAAAAGAGTAAGTAAAGTCAGCATATAAAACTCACCCCTCTTGAAACTCGCTTCGGGCTTTGACAACCAGCCGTTTGACTGCAGAAATACGAACAGAACTCCTATATTCAAAATATTCTTTATCATTGTTTCAGTCGCACCTGACACGTACATTCCCTGAAAAGAAGCTCCGAAATCCCTGATTAGAAAACCGTAAACTGTATGAGCAAGAAATAGCAGAACGCCTAAAGGCTGAAAATATTTCTTTAGCTTTTCGGAAGCTGCCAGATCATAAATGATCAGAATAAGGAAAACCACAAGCAGTGACATTTCCTGTCTCATCATCAAATAGTTGCTTAAATTCATCATATAATTAGTATAATATTATCAATCAAAGGTTTAAACAATAATCATTACCAAATCGCCAGATTAGCAAGACTGCCACCGATTATTTCGGAAATGAAACTTGGATACATACCTATACCAGCAATGCAAACAATTAAGATCACAACTGCTACCTTTTCATACCAGACAGCATCAGTTAACTCAGCATGGTGCTGATCCTGAAGTCCACCATAAAGTATTTTTCCTACAACTCTTAAGATATAAACAGCTGTTATTACTATCGAAGACACTGCAACGATTGTGAAAACTCTGTGGAACATATCATTATGCTGGAAAGATCCGACAAAAATGGTCATTTCAGCAACAAAACCGCTGAAACCCGGCAAACCTAAAGAAGCCAAACCGGCGATTACATAACATACGGACAAAAATGGTATTACTTTCATAAGACCACCCATTTCGCGGATATCTCTGGTATGCGTTCTTCCATAAATCATTCCGATTAATGCAAAGAAAAGAGCTGTCATCAAACCGTGCGACAACATTTGCATAACTGCACCATTCGTAGCGGTTTCGTTAAGCATCAGGAGAGCAAAAAGCACAAGACCGCAGTGGCTCACTGATGAATAAGCATTGATATATTTCAAATCTTTCTGCATGATAGCACCAAATGCACCATATACCACACTGATACCTGTGAGAATCAGAAATATCGGTGCTTGTTCATGAGCAGCTTCAGGCATCAAAGAAATAGCAATACGAAAACAACCATAGCCTCCAAGCTTCATTAAAACTCCGGCATGGAGCATTGATACAGCTGTAGGAGCTGAAGCGTGACCATCAGGAGACCATGTATGGAACGGGAACATTGCGCCCAAAACTCCAAATCCTACAAAAGTCAACGGGAAGAAAATCCTCTGGGCTTCAACAGGAATATGATTTTTAGCAATTTCCAGAATATTAAATGTAAACTGTCCGGTACCTGCATCTGAATTGTAATAAATACCCAGAATACCTAAAATCATAAATGCAGAACCACCCATAAGCATAAGAGTAAGCTTCATGGCTGAATACTCCTTGCGGCCTGTGCCCCATACACCAATCAACAGGTACATAGGAATAAGCGCGACTTCGTAGAAAAGTACCATAGTGAAAAGGTCTACTGAAATGAAGAAACCATAAACACCTATAGCAAGAAGCGAGAACCACATGAAAAACTCTTTTGTCAGAGGAGCCATTTTCCAGGATGCAAAAACACCTGTGAAAACAATGATTGAAGACAGAAGCAACATTGCAACAGTTACACCATCAACTCCCACTGAATAATGTACATTCAAAGCCTGATACCACATGACATCGGCAGTAAACAGCATCTCAGCCGTGTTTCCTGCATTTCTTTCAGCTATGAACAAATAAAGGGTAGCAAAAGAAAGTGCTAAAAGCAATGATGCTCCGGTTACAGCCACCGTTCGGATAGCCTTCATGCTTTTGCACGGAATGAATGCAAGAAGCATTAACAGAGGTATTGCAACAAATAATGAAAGAAAATTCATATTCTTTATCGTTTATCTATTATTACAAATTAGTCTATCAAATGAATACAACAAGTACAATTATAGCCAGGGTTCCCGCGATGAAAGCCCATGTATAATCTTGTAGTTCACCGGATTGTATAACCTTAATTTTTCTGGATACGCTATTTGTCACAGTTGACATCATATTCATAAATCCATCAATTATATAACGGTCAAACCAGGCAATAGGTCTTGAAATCAGATTGAAAACAATCTTATGAGTCACAAACAACCAGATTTCATCAAACCAGAACTTATTATGTGAAGCCTTATATAAACCACTTAACTTAACAGCAAGCACATCAGGCTTATCATTTGCTTTGCGATACATAAATCTCGCTGTTAATATACCTACTACTCCGACAAGCACGCTTAATGAAGCAACCAGCAAATCAATGTGTGATTCAAAAGGTTTCATATCACTTGTCACTAACTTAGAGAAAGGAACAAAACCGGTCACACAGGTAAGTGTAGCAAGAAATATTAATGGAATAGTCATATTTGCAGGAGCTTCATGTGGTGTATGATGATAATGCTTATCATTTTCACCCCAGAAAATCCTGTAATACAGACGGAACATATAAAATGCAGTAAGGCCTGCACAGAAATACAGAATTCCGAATATTATTTTATCACCTTCAAAAGCGGCAAGCAGGATTTCATCTTTACTGAAGAAACCTGAGAAAGGAGGAATACCGGCAATTGAAAGACAGGCAATAAGGAAAGTAATATTTGTAATTGGCATAAATTTCCTGAGACCACCCATATCCTTCATCTCATTGCTGTGAACAGCATGAATTACAGCACCAGCTCCGAGGAACAACAATGCCTTGAAGAACGCATGTGTGAATAAATGGAACATTGAAGCCATATAACCCACACCTTCATGACCGCCGAAACCGGAAACACCCAGAGCAGTGATCATGTATGCAATCTGAGAAATAGTCGAGAATGCCAGTACACGTTTTATATCAGTCTGAGTACAAGCTACTACTGCAGCGAATAAAGCTGTAATGGCACCTACATATCCGATAATATGCAATACATCAGGAGCACCAAGAAAATAAACCGGGAACATCCTCGCTACAAGGAATACGCCGGCAACAACCATAGTTGCTGCATGTATTAATGCAGAAACAGGAGTTGGACCTTCCATAGCATCCGGCAACCAGATGTGGAAAGGCAACATGGCCGATTTACCTGCACCACCCATAAATATAAGCATCATAGCCCAGGATATCACAGATCTTCCCATCAAAGAAACGCCAAGGGGTTGAGCCAAAGCCGGACCGGCTGGATTTGTTAAAGTCTGGAAATCAAATGTGCCTGTGAAGTATGAAAGAACAAGAATACCGATCAGGAAAAACATGTCGGCAAACCTTGTCACAATAAAGGCCTTCTTTGAAGCTGAAACAGCAGAAGGTTTGGTATAATAAAAACCAATAAGTGAATAAGATGAAACACCAACAAGCTCCCAGAAAATATACATCTGGAAAATATTGGTTGCGACGACTAATCCGAGCATCGAGAATGAGAACAAAGAAAGCAATGCATAGTAGCGTTGAAATCCTTTTTCACCCTTCATATAACCAAGACTATAAATATGCACCATCAGAGAAACTGTGGTAATTACTACCAGCATCATCACTGAAATAGGATCCAGCATAATGCCAAGATCGATATGCAATTTGTCAGTCAGTTTCAGCCATTCAAAATTAAATGCGGTAATTGTCTGGTAGGAGCCATCTGCCGCCTTACCAATCTGAAAAAAGTACTGGAAAGCTGTAAAGTATGAAAACAATGTCATAACAGACAGACTCACAGTACCCAGAACACCGGCAACTACCGGTTTC
>CAZCPI010000204.1:0-4903 GCA_964500535.1 uncultured Bacteroidales bacterium | reverse complement strand
TTCTGACAACATTGATGTCTGACAAAGCTTTATCAAATTGATTTAAACGTGCATAAGCTTCAGCTCTTAATAAATATGTTTCAGCTAAACGGAACATGTATTGATCTGTATAAGTACCGCCGGCTGCTCCTGCAAGTTGGAATGTAGTAGCATTTGAAACCAATGCAGTCGGATAGTCAAAAAGACCTGTACATTTTGTTTGATAGCATGAAAGATAACGTGCAGGGAATGATGTTGTCACATTGTTATCTCCTGAAACAAAAGTCCAACCTGCCGCTGTGTATTCATCAAATTTATCAATATCTATCGTATCGCTGCCAAATGCGGCAACAACTGCAGCATAGTTTGTAGCATTTGTAGAGTTAAACTTAAATTTCCTTACAAAATTATGATTTGCATTTCTGATATCTTGTTTAAACTCCTGCGAACCATATCCGCCCCATACTTCTTTGTCAAAATGATAAGTCGGGAAACAAGATCCAATACCACGACCTCCGGTATAGTCACCAATAGGCCATGTAAATGGAGTGTATTGAGTGCCTCCTTTTGACATCCTGAACAAACCCGTTTGAGGAGCACACATTCTTTCAAGTAAAAAGCTTCCCGGTGAGCTCCATAATGAATTGATGTCAATACCTCCCGCAGTTGTTCCGAGATTTTCCATTTGAATTACCCAAATGCCCTCAGTATTACCAACTTTGGATCGATTTTGATTGTTTGTACGATACAAGTCCCAGTAAACATCACCGGGAGTTACATTTTTTCTGGAACCAAAACGTGAAGTCATCAATCCAAATGAATTGTTGCTTATTACAGTTGTAGCAGCATCCACAGCTTTTTGATATTCACCTTTAGCAAGATAAAGCTCAGCTAATAAATGATAAGCTGCAGGGGCGCTTATCTGGCCATCTTTTACTGCTGTTACAGCCGGTAAATTAGTTGCTGCAAATTCAACATCAGATATCGCAAGATCAAGTACTTCTGAATAAGAAGCCCTTACATAATCTGTTTTAGGAGTTGTAACTTCTTCTATAGTAATAGGTACACCTGAATTTTTAGTTTTATCTCCAAAAAAGTAATTTAAAGTACGATAAGCCAAACCTCTGAAAAATCTTGCTTTAGCTTCAAAAACAGTCTGATCTCCGGATGATACTGATGATGCTTTAAGGCGACTTATTACAGTATTTGACTGTGCAATGAGCAGGTACAATTTATCCCAGTGATTTTGTGGAATACCGGCTGTGGATGTTGAGCCATACATATTTGCTAAACCGGGATCTGAACTACCGCTGCTACCATTCACAAGTAAGTCTGTACCCATAAAATAATCCTGAGCACTTCTTTCCTGATTACAGTAGAATTCGTAACGCGTAAGATAATAAAGTTCATTTATTGCCTGATCAAAATCAGATGCTGTTATATATGAGTTCGTAGCACTCATAAAATCCATTGGTGTTTCTTTCAAGAATTCTTCCTCATTGCAGGCACCAAGGAATAAAGCAATGATTGCTATATAAATAAATTTTTTCATTATTAGTTTTATTAATTAAAATGAAACATCAATACCAAATGTAAAACTCTGCATAACAGGACGTCCCTCGTAGTCAGCACCTGATTTGCTGATGGAACCGGTCCTTCCTATAGGAGTAATTGTACCGTAGTTTGCTTCAGGATCCCAACCATGCCAGTTAGTTAGTGTAAGCAGGTTTTTACCGGAAACGTATAAACTGACATTACCTAAACCAATACCTGAAATAATAGATTTTGGTAAGTTATAGCTTAATGTTACATCCTGAAGACGAACAAAGTTCCTGCTTTCATATCTGATAGGTGTAATTGTTCCTTGCGTAACATAAGCAGAGTATATACCATCAGTATTCAGAGGTGACCAAACATTTTCTACAAATTCAGTAATGTGATTGTTACCTCTGGCAGTATTGTCCTGGATTAATGTATATGAGTTTTCTCCCAAATAACTATCTTTCCCACCCTGAACAGAGTTTATAAAGAATGATAAAGACAAATCTTTATATGAAAGTTTATTCATGATACTGAAACGACAAGCAGGATCTGTCTTGCCAATAATTGTACGGTCATCGACTGATATCTTACCATCTCCACTTTCATCATGTATCTTATAATTACCTGCATAATATCCTGTCGGGATTTCATCACCTACCTGATAAATTCCATCAATCTTATAACCATAAATTGCTCCTAAAGATTTTCCGATAAACAAACCTGTTGTAATTAAATCATCCTCCTTGCCATCTTTATTTCCATCTGTACCAGTCAGAGAAAGTACTTTGTTATCATTAGAAGAAATGTTGAATGTTGTGCTCCATTCAAAGTCTTTTGTAACAATATTGCGTGAAGTCAGAGATAGTTCGATACCTCTGTTCTGAAGACTTCCGACATTAGAAATTATAGATGAAAATCCTGTAATAGTAGGTATTGATACATTATACAGCAAATCGGTTGTTTTGGTTTTATAAGCATCTAAAGCTCCAATAATACGATCTTTAAACAAATTGAAGTCAAGACCTATGTTGAAACCACCCGTCTTTTCCCATTTTAAATCTTTATTTTCCATTGAAGCCAGCTCTTGTCTGATTACAGCAGCAGCGCCGTCTCCAAAAACATAGCCTGATGCAGTTGTCATCTTTGCCAATGAAGAGTAGCTATTAATACTATTACCCGTCATACCATATCCACCACGTATTTTCAGGAAATTAACAACCGGTAGTAAACTTTCGAAGAAATTTTCTTCAGATGCCACCCAGCCTAAGGCCAAAGAAGGGAAAGTTGCGGTTTTGTTATTCGCTGCAAATGAAGATGAACCATCTCTCCTTATAGTAGCAGTAGCTAAATACCTGTTATTGAATTTGTAATTTAAACGCGCCACCTGATACATAGAAGAAGAACTGTTCGCGTCAGAAAAAACATACTTGTTTGTACCTAACTCCAGACTGTTGTATCCCAAAGTCATATTTGTAAACTGAGTAGCATCAGCTTTGGTATATGAATATTCACCTCTGGCAAAGCCATATACAAGAGTTGCAGCAATACTGTGACGATTGAAGTCTCTTGAATAATTGATTATATTATCCAGAGTATAATTATATACGGTAGAAAAATCTTTGTATGCTTCTCCTGTCTGAGAATTTCCGTAAGGATTAGACTGGTAGTGCGTGTTAATTGTATAATTGTTTCCGAAGTTAATGCGATAAGTCAATCCTTTAACCGGTAAATTAAATTCTGAGTACAGGTTTCCGACAAAATAATCATGACGCTCTTTGTCATCAACATTATTTCCCATCAATGGATTACCATTTGCATTTTCCATAGGGAAAGGATTAATCGTGACTCCATCAGCTTTATAAGGAGTAACCAATGGATTCATCGTATATAATGTCCAGAGAATAGGTTCAGCTCCATCCTGATTTACAAAAGAAGCAGAAGACTGTATACCGATTTTCCACCATGAACGCAATTTTGCATCTAAATTGACGCGAACACTATTTCTTTTGAAATTGTCATTTATCAATAAATTCTTTTGGTTTGTATTGCCGTAAGAAATCAAATATGAAATAGCATCGCTTCCACCTGAAATACTGATTTTATTTTCGTTTATGGAAGGCTCCTGACTGGCAGCATTCCACCAGTCAAAATCAGTGCCATTATCATAGGCGGCAGACATTGTAGTCACAGGAAATTGATTTTTCAATACAAAAGTCGGATCAGCCTCTGTATATCCTGAAGCCTGAGTGTAAGCCTTATTCCACATAAGATTTGTAAGAAAACCGGTATATTGCTCAGTATTCATCGTTCTGAAATTACGTGTTGGTTGCTGTATGCTATAAGATGAAGACAGCGTTATAGTAGGCTTTCCAGCTTTACCCTTTTTTGTAGTTACAAGCATTACGCCGTTACTTGCAGCAGCACCGTAAACAGCTGTTGAACTTGCATCTTTCAGGATATTAACAGATTCTATGTCGGCAGGATTAAGTGATGAAAGATTTCCTGAAACTATTCCGTCAATGACAACCAGAACACCTGTATTACCATTGATTGTATTTTGACCGCGTACCTGAATAGATGGAGTGGCTCCTGCACTGGTTACTTGTCCTATATTCAAACCCGGGACAGCACCCTGCAATGATTGTACAATGTTTGTGTTTGGAGATTTTTCAAAATCCTTGATGTTGGCACTTGCCACAGAACCGGTTAAATCGCTTTTTCTGGCAGTACCGTAACCAATTACTACAATTTCGTCAATCGCATTTTCATCTTCTTCGAGTATAACATTGATATTGCTACGACCGTCCAGACTGACGATTTGTTGTTTGAAACCAATGTAAGAAAAGATAAGTTTAGCGTTTTTTGATGCTTTTACACTATAAGCTCCGTTTACATCAGAAACCGTTCCGGTTGAAGATTCCTGAACCTTAATGCTAACACCAATCAGTGGAGCGTTTGACTTGTCTTTGACAGTTCCCATAACTGTAATAGTCTGTCCAAACGCAGAAATCGAAAACAAAAGCAACAGGAATAGGATCCATGGAGCTTTTAGACAACTTTTTTGTTTCATGTTAATAGATTTAATAATTAGTTTGATTTGTCGGCACAGATGTTTTTGTCATCCTTATTAGAAAAACAAAGATATCCACCCTAAAATCGAAGCGATTATTAATTCATATCAACTTATATAGGATTTGTTACATCATTTTCCTGCTGGTTACATAATATTCATGGTAGGTTACACTCAAAGATTCTCCCCAACCCAGTGTTTAAATCTTTTCTCTCCATAAACTCTCAATTTACCTTTAAAGGTAAAGGTTTCTTCGTATTCATTTGATTTAATAAATCCGGTGAATGGGACTTCATAAACTCCTTTTGGATT
>CAZCPI010000203.1:0-4906 GCA_964500535.1 uncultured Bacteroidales bacterium | reverse complement strand
AAATATGAATGGCTTGAGAAACCCACTTTATATGCTACTTCTGAAATATTGACTTTGTTGTTGACAAGCAAAAAGGCGGCCTGTTTTAATCTGATTGATTTAATCAGATTACTTGGTGAAATGCCCAGGATTTCCTTGAGTTTGCGGTTCAGATGCACCCTGCTCAGGCCTACTTCCCTACTAAGGGTTTCAACACTCATTTCGCAATCTTCAAGATTAGCTTTTATATAGTCAATGACTTTTTTTACCAGTTTATCATCTGCAGAATCAATTACCATCGATTCGTAGTTGTAACCCATTTCAGTACGCTGAACCTTTTTCCTGATTTTCTCCCGGACTTTTAAGGCCTGACTTATTGCACCATTTAACAGCTGTATATTAAATGGTTTAGTCAGGAATCTGTCAGCGTGGAGTTCAATGCTTTGAATTTCCACACTTTCAGAGTTTTCAGCTGTCAGAATTATTACCGGTATTGAATCGGTTTCAGTATTACTTTTAATTTTTTGACATAGTTCGAGGCCATTGCCGTCAGGCATCAGATAATCCGTTACAACCAGGTCGGGATGACTGCTTAGTATTTGTTTCCATGCTTTATTACCACTATTGCAGGTTGTAATGGTATAATCAGTAAGTTCTTTTTTGATATACTGGCAGAAATCCTCATTATCATCTACAACAAGAATATTATACTTATTTTTTTGTTCAATATCTTCTGATTCCTGTACTATTGATATCGTATCAACAAAATCTTTTTCAGTAGTAATTTCAAAATTTTTGTCAAAAACTGGAGATTTGATATCTGTTTCAGATTTGTGGGGTATCATTTCTTCCTCAGAAAGATGAGAATTTCCCAGCGGAATCCTTACAGTAAATTCTACACCTTCTTCACCAATATTACGGGCTTCAATCCGACCATAATGAAGCAGCACAAGCTCATATGTCAGGTGAAGGCCTATACCTGAACCCTCAGAACCGGAGGTTTTCTCACTTTGATAGAATCTTTCAAAGATATGATCAAGGTCATATTCATCAATAGGATTTCCGGTATTGAATATTTTTATTTCTGCATATTTTGATACTCTTTCATCATTAATTTCACCTTCGTTATCCTTACTGGTTATCCTGATAAGTATTTTACCTGAACCGGGAGTGAATTTGAAAGCGTTTGATAATATATTGTAGATTATTTTGTCGAAGTGATTGTTGTCAAGCCATATTTTCATGTCTTCAGTTTCACTTGTTTCGAGTATAAAACTAATTTTTTTGATTGTTGCAACATTCTTGAAAGAAAGCATTACATTCTTAATAATGCTTATAAGATCCATCTCTGAAAAATGTAATTTTAGCTGTCCGTTGTCAAGTTTTCTGATATCCAGCAATTGATTAATAGTTTGCAGGATTTTCATGGAGTTTCTGTACATCAGACTATGCATTTCCCTGGAATCATTATCAGTGTCAGCACCGAGCAGTTTCCTGAGCGGAGAAATTATAAGAGTCAAAGGCGTCCTGATTTCATGAGCTATGTTTGTGAACAATCTCAATTTATCCTCCTTGACTTTTTCGTTGTACTGGGCCATTTCAAGCTCAAGTCTTTGTTCCTGTCTTGACTTATAGTAACGGAACAGAAAATAAATCAAGCCGACAATTAATAAAAATATGACGATTCTTGCGACTATACTGCTATACCAGGGATTGGCAATAATTACTCTGATGCTTTTTGTAGTAATATTCTTACTTTCTTCGTCAAAGAAACCTTTAACTTCAAATGTGTATCTGCCCGGAGGTAATCCTACATAAGTTGCTTGTGCATTTGAGGCATTGGTATAATGCCATGTATTGTCATATCCGTTCAGACGATAAGAATAATTTACTTTTAGCGGACTTGAATATTCCAATGCTGAAAAATGTAAAGTCAGTGAGTTCTCTTTATAACTTAGTCTGATTTTCTTTGCTTCTACTAATGATGCATCCAGTACATTAGCTGATTTCTGATTGTAATCATAATCAACAGGTTTGTTGTTAATGTTTAGTCCGGTTATGTAAATCGGACGCATTCGGTGCTGCTCTTTATTAACTATTGATGGATCAATTCTGATAATTCCGTTATCACCTCCAAACATTATTTTGCCATTCTCATCTTTCATTACAGATCCAAACCTGAATTCGCCTATATTGAAACCTTCAAAAGATGAGTAAGTCCTTATATAATTTGTTTTAAGATTAAGTCTTGACAGAGATCGGGGTGTAGTGAACCACAGAGATTGATCATCCCCTACAATCATAGCAAGAATGTTTTTTAATTCAATGTCTTTACCCTGATTTAGCTGAACACTTGTATTTTTAGTCAGATCATACTTTACAAGACCCGCCAGTGTGCCTATAAACAGATTGTTGCCATATTCTTCAAAGCAAAATGTAGAACTGTATTTTGCAATTCCGATATTTGCTTCAAGAATTTTGTTTTTATCTATATCGAAGTAAAATGTGCCTTCAGGTGTTCCAAACCATAGTTTTCCAAATTTGTCAACATGAATTGCTCTAACCCATTTGTTAATTGGGGCTGTAATATGCGTTAGCTGGTTTGTCGAAAGGTTGATAACATCGACACGGTTTCCGTTTAAACCGATATAAAGATTGTTTCGCTTTTTATCGTATTTCAGACACATAATCTTGTCATCTGCCACTCTGTTCAATGGTTCAGGTTTTTCGAAAACCTCATTGTTGTACGAGCAAAATAAACCATGTCCGTATGTTCCCGACCATACAGTACCATTATTATCAACTTCAAGAGTCATCATCGAATGACATGTCAAGCCATTTTCTATTAATTGTAATTTGTTCAGATTACTGCCTGTGGCTTTAAATAAACCTCCGCCGTCTGTGGAAATCCAGATATTTCCCTGTTTATCTTTTAAAAAGTCAGTAACACAGGCGCGGTTTTTACCGTCATTATTATCTGAAACAGCAAAGTATTCAAAACCGGAAGTTGCTTTAGGTATTATAAAAATTCCTTTTTGATAAAGACCTACCCAAAGGTTTCCAATATTATCTTCAAGTAATGCATGTACTTTGCTGTGATCAAGATCAACATTTGTATTTAAAGGTGCAATGTATTTTCTTGAAGTCCAGGTGTTTCTTTCGACAATCCATATACCTCTGTTCTCTGCACCCAATATAATAGTGCCATCTTTTTTTACAAGCAGGGATTGGATATTCATGTTCTCCGTATTTGCATCCACAGCTCTTTTAACCAGATTAAGTTTTCTGTCATAAATAAATAAACCTTTCGAAGAAGTGGCTATCAGTACATTGTCAGATAAATTATCCTGTTTAATGGCTCTGATCATCAAATTGGGGAAATATGAGCTTATGGAAGGTTCGTATTCTGGTTTTATTATTTTCAGTTTATTCAAATCGATTATCCTGAAACCTTTGTCATTTGTTACTACCCACAAAAGTCCTTTTTTATCGATGACCATGTCTCCTATAAAATTTATACCCGCCAATCTTGTTAACTTCCTGCTCAGTTCGACGTCAACTTTATGAGTGTTAATGTCAATAACATGAATGCCATGTCCACCTGTACCAACTATAATCCTGTCAGGGTTAGAAATGCTTACAATACTGCTTATTGAAAACCCCCTGTTAGGTGTTTCCAGGTCAGACATCAGAACATGTTCGAATTTATTCTTGCCAATTGATAGTTTATTCAATCCTTTACCTGAGCCAATCCATATCTTCCTGTTTTTATCCATGAAAATGGCAGTTACCTCGTTGTTAAGTATAGACATTTCATTATCATCACTGTGAGTGAAGTTTTGAATGTATTCACCGGTAAACCTGTCAAGTCCGTTTTCTCCGGTTACCCAAATAAATCCATCCTTATCCTGATAAATGCCTCTTACCCGGCTACTGGATAAACCATCTTCCACCATATAAAGGCGTGGATTTTGTCCAAAAATTGAAATATTAAGGCAAAATATTAAGACTGAAACCAAAAAAAGGACTTTTCTGTTACAGAGCATATTATCAAATTTTTTATGTGATAAGCTAAGGCAAAGTTTCATGAGGTAAAAATAATTATATTTCTTACATAAATCTTCTAATCTGAAACTCAGATAAAGATACAAAAGATATCAGATTTGAGACATTAATAATGATTAAAACTTATAAAAGATAGATAATCAGAGTTTTGTAAATAAGTTATAAATAAAATGAGTAAAGTATTCAGACAATATTTTAGAATAAATGTTTAATTTGCACTACGAAAAAAATAAAAAACATTATAACCATAAAATCTGAAGCAATATGTCGAGTTTTAAATCCGGAAATGGAAATGTATTAATAATCAAAGCATTCAATTTTATTTTTGCTAAGAATAAGATGTTATTTCTGGCATTTTATTTAGTAATATTTTCTGTTACTTCTGTAAAAGCTGTTGACGGACATGATTTGTGGTTAGTAAAAGGATCCGGTAATGATGTGAATGTAGTTTACAAGACAAGTAATTCGCAGACTTTAAAAATTGCGGCACAAGAATTATTAAACGGTTGGAAAGGAAAAAAAGGAGCATCGGTTTCTCTTGAAATCAAAAAAGATAAGCAAATCAAAAACGATGGTTTCAGAATAGATGCTAAAGGTATCAGAGCAAATACTGAAGCCGGTATTTTATATGGCGTTTACGAAATGTTGAGAAGGCAACAGACAGGTCAACAATATGAATACCTGCTTTCTAATCCTTCATATAAATACAGGGTGCTTAATCATTGGGATAATCTGGATGGTTCTATAGAAAGAGGCTATGCCGGTCATTCAATTTTCTGGAGAGGGCTGAATGATTTACAGGTTACGGATGAAGATTTAAAGTTGTGGAAAGAGTATGCCAGAGCTAATGCTTCGATTGGAA
>CAZCPI010000202.1:0-5022 GCA_964500535.1 uncultured Bacteroidales bacterium | reverse complement strand
GTAACAAACTTTATGACGAAACCGCCGTAAGCAGGTACGCTTATTTCAAGAGGTGACTTTTTAGCCGGTGCCACAACATCAGTTTTCCTTACAAGATTAGTGTTGTTGTCGCTGTCAAGTATAGCCAGGCCCGGAATACCCGGTTTGATAATGTCCGCAAGATTCAATTTAAAAACCTTAGTCTTGTTTTCACCATTGATACCGGCCACATACCATACGCCAGCCTTACGCCTTGCAACAACACAATCCTCACCGGGCATTCCCGAAATAAACTTAGTATCATCCCAGGTAGCAGGTACAGCTCTGAGGTAATCAGCAACCACAAAATCCTGCTGTTTAATATTTTCAGGGATTATGCCAAGATGCTGGATACCTGATTGGAGCACAACAGGCAAAGCCAGTTCAAATCCAGCTGTAGTCCTCCTTTCAGGACCGGATATCCTGTTTGCACCCAATCTCGCATTCAAAACGACAGGAGTAAAATCCATAGGACCAACCACATTTCTTGTAAAAGGCAGCGTAGCGCAATGCTTAGGTTGCATATCAGCATCAGCCTGTCCGAAAGTACAATATTCCATACCTTTTACTGACTCACAGGTTATAAAATTAGGAAACATTCTCTCCCAGCCCCTTGGAATCGTAGTACCATGGAAATTGACAGACAATCCATAATCATTTGCATCCCTGAGAATATCCTGATAATACTTCATGTAAAACTGCTTGTCGCCTCCGAAAAAGTCCACTTTAATACCCTTGATGCCAATCTGTTGCATCCATTTCATTTCCTTCTTTCTTATATCAGGATCATTCATGAAACCTTTAGGTGTCTGAGGAGCATCATTCCAGTTGCCATTTGAGTTATACCATAATATAAGACCTACATTTCTGGTTTTGCCATAAGCAGCAAGTTGGGCGATTTTTTCCCTTCCGATATTAACATCCCATGGAGCATCAACCAGGCAGTAAGCAAAATCCAGATGAGCAGCCATATCTATAAAACTTTTGGTCACATCATAAGTTACACTGTCATCTTTAAGCACAAGCCAGCTCCATGAAGCCTTGCCGGGTTTATATTCAGCTTTAGCTTTATAAAGAGGCTCAACCAAATCAGTCGATAAAGTAGATTCAGCAACCCTCAAAGGATTATTATTAATTACAAGCATTCTCCATGGAGTCTGAAAAGGCAAACTCATGGTCGGATAAATGGTTTGCGACAATAAACCTTCTTCAACACTCGGGAATTCAAGCTTATAAACGCCATTTGCAGAATTATCAGCCAGATGAGAACCGGCATAATTACCGTCCACACCGGTTTCACTAATAAGAACCCACCCTGCATCAGGTACGTTATAAAGCGCCGGGAAAGACCATCCTGCACCAAAATTCGATTTTGTGCCAACAGGCTCACCATATATATAATGTTCCTCATTACTCGGATTAGTTTTAGCCCAGCCTGATTTAGGCACAGCCAGAGGTGTCATATAGCATTTGGTTTCGATAGGAAAAGCAAAATTGCCCTGCTCCTTCATAACAACACATTCACCACGCCCCTTAAGGCCATATCTGTATGCAACCCCATCATCAAAAATCCTGAAAATCAGGTCGATTTCTTTACCCTGCAGATTTACAAGAGGATATATAACTTCCCGGTATTTCTTTGAAACCAATGACTTTTTGCCCTGGCTCAAAGTATACTTCAGTGATTTCACTTTGCTTGAAACAGAAGTTTTCAGATTAAGGTCATAAGAAAAACTACCTGTTGAAGTCTCAATACCAAGAAGTGATTGATCCAAAACCATTTTACCATTGAGGTAAACCATAAAATATGACCGGTTGTCTTCCTGCAAAAGTTTTACAGTTAACTTTTTAGAGGGACTTTTATATTCTCCGTAAAAAGGGACCTGTGCATTTACTGCCACTGAAGTCAGAACAGTAGCACACACTATTAAAATAAATTGTCGGATTTGCATATGATAATAATTTAAATTCTAAAAAAATTTGCCCGTAAAACACAAATATAACATAAAAAGGTAAAGACCAAAAAGGTTGAATTCAAATAATTTTGTTTACCTTGCAGCAAATTTAGGCCTTGACATCTGCCATGTTTTCAAACCTGAGCCGTTAAGCTAATAATTTAAATTACAGTGATTTATAATAGAGCGACTGCTGATAATCAACTTCAGTGGCCTGCAGAGATATAATAAAGACTATAAATTAACCAAATAATCCTTACTCCTGCTTTATTGACAGGCAGACCTAAAAGACTGAAAAATGGAAACAAAAAAATTCCTTCTTGAAGAAAAAGAGATTCCGACACACTGGTACAATATCTGTGCAGATATGAAAAACAAACCATCTGTGCCATTGCATCCCGGAACGAGACAGCCACTTAAAGCAGAAGACCTCTATCCGATTTTTGCAGAAGAACTTTGTAAACAAGAACTCAATTTTACAGACAGACTAATTGAAATACCTGAGCAGGTAAGGGATATCTACAAAAACTATCGCCCGACTCCGCTGGTAAGAGCTTACGGACTGGAAAAAGCACTTGATACACCTGCACATATTTATTTCAAAAACGAAAGTGTAAGCCCGGTCGGATCACACAAACTAAATTCAGCTGTAGCTCAGGCATATTATAACAAGATACAAGGCATTACAAACATTACCACTGAAACCGGAGCAGGTCAATGGGGAGCTGCAATGTCATACGCATGTAAATTCTTCGGACTTGACCTTGCAGTTTACATGGTAAAAATCAGTTATGAACAAAAACCTTACCGTCGCTCGATAATGCAGAGTTATGGTGCAACAGTAATTGCATCCCCATCCATGTCAACCAGAGCAGGTAAAGATATCATTACAAAAAATCCTAATTATCAGGGAAGCCTTGGTACAGCAATTTCAGAAGCTATTGAGCTTGCAACAACCACGCCAAACTGTAAATACACATTGGGAAGTGTGCTCAACCATGTTTCATTACACCAGACTGTAATCGGACAGGAAGCAAAGAAACAGATGGAAATGGCAGGAGAATATCCTGACATAGTTATCGGTTGCTTTGGCGGAGGATCAAATTTCAGCGGAATCTCCTTCCCTTTCATGAGCGACAATTTAAACGAAGGTAAAAAAACAAGATTTATCGCTGCTGAGCCGGCATCATGTCCTAAACTTACAAGAGGAAAATTCCTTTATGACTTCGGAGATGAAGCAGGTTATACACCATTATTAAAAATGTACACATTAGGTCACAAGTTCGCACCGGCCCACATTCATGCCGGAGGACTGCGTTACCACGGAGCAGGCACAATAGTAAGCCAGCTTATGATAGACAAGCTGATGGAAGCAGTGGATATACCACAACTCGAAAGTTTTGAAGCAGCATTATTGTTCTCAAAATCAGAAGGTATAATACCTGCACCTGAATCAGCGCATGCAATAGCTTCAGCTGTTCGCGAAGCTTTGAAATGCAAAGAAGAAGGCACACAAAAAACCATTCTTTTCAATCTTTCCGGTCACGGACTGATTGATATGACTGCATATGACAGTTTCCTTGCAGGTGATCTTGAAAACTATTCTCTAAGTCAGGAGTTAATAGATAAGACTCTTGAAGAAGTTGAAAAAATGCAATAAATATTATGAAGGATCTTATACTTCAAATAGAAAACCTGATGCCGGAGCATGACTGTATAGTCGTGCCCGGCCTTGGTGGTTTCGTCCAGAACGAAACCGAAGCAAAGATCATTCATGAGAAAGAAACTTTTTATCCGCGCAGGAAAGAAATCAGTTTTAATCCTAGACTGAACTTCAATGACGGGATACTGGTTCAATCTTATCAGGAGTCATACGATCTGAGCTTTGAAGATGCAACCTATAGAGTTAAAAAGGATGTAGCTGAGCTTAAAGAAAAGCTTGAAGAAGGTAAATTTATCAGATTAGGACGTATCGGGTCAGTTCACAAGTCAGAAGACGGTAAAATACAATTTCATCCGGATTACAGGAACCTCTTTTATCCCGAATCTTATGGTTTGAGCCCTTTTGTATTTACCAGCATTGAGCACAGATTAAATGCACCGGTTAAGAAAATAGCTGAAAATCCTGTAAAGAAAATTAAACAAAAGCCTGTACGCGAGTCATATATTCATATAAGAATACCCAAAAAAGCTTTTCAGAATCTTTTGACGGGAGCCGTAGCCAGTCTGTTTATCTTGTTATTGTCTAAACCTGTCGGAGGCCTTGAAGGAGTAGAAAACCAGAAAGCATTTTTGCTGCAGGAATACTTTGAGGAATTACCAACAACATCAGCTCAGGCAAAACAAATACAGCCAAATGCTGAAAATGCGGCCGCGAAACTATCGGCGTCAACTATTGAAGCACAGTCTGAAACCAAAGCAATGCCTGAACAAATGGATGAAACCGCGCCTTCAGAAACCGGTGTCACTCCTGTAAGCAAACAAATAAAGACTGCTGCAAATCCTGTCGCTAAGACTCCTGCAGTGACTGAAACAACTGCATCAAAGCCTGTCAGTCTCAGGACCTATTATATTATAATAAGCAGTTGCCCTGAACGTTCCATAGCAGAGAACTGGCTCAAAACCAACAAGAAGGGTTTGTACAGCAATTCCGGTATAATTGAAAGGGACGGGCGTTCACGCATTTATATCAGGCATTTCACCCAAAGAGATGAAGCAGACCAATGGCTCGAAAATTTCAAGTCAAATCACCCTGATCACAAGGATGCATGGCTTCTGAGCGTAAAAAATTAAAAAAAAACGTTTGCAGCATTTTGCTGAATGAAAATTTTTCCTACCTTTGCAGCCGCTTAATACAAGCAGCATAATAAAACTAATTCAAACGAATGGCAACTAAAATCAGATTGCAAAGACACGGACACAAAGGGTATGCATATTACCACATTGTAGTCGCAGACAGCAGGGCACCACGAGATGGTAAATTTATTGAGAGATTAGGTTCATACAATCCAAACACTAATCCTGCTACAATAGATTTGAATTTCGAACG
>CAZCPI010000201.1:996-5034 GCA_964500535.1 uncultured Bacteroidales bacterium | reverse complement strand
GAATCAGCAGGAAGATTAATCACAACACATTTGCTCCAGTCTTTTTGCAATGAATCAGTCGCAATTACAAGAGTATTATTCATAAACGGAGCTTTCCAGTTGATGTCTTCGTTACCATTGATAGGATTAGAAGCATTTACACCTGAAGCAACTGCACCAACGATGTATCCCTTCACCCAACCTGTTTTACCACCTGTCTGTTGTTTTATAACCCAGTCAGCAAAATATGGATCAGCCTTAGTACCTGAACCATGTGATACATAACCTGCGCCGAAACCAACAAACGCGAAATCCATAGAATCTCTTGGCGTAAACTGGTATGTATTATTGTAAACAGATATAATACCTGTCAAATCACCATTGCCTGCAGGTAATGTCTTGTTGGCAAAATCAGCAGCACTGCTCAGACGAACCGTAATAGTTTTACCCGGGAATGTGCTTGAAGCAAGAGTTTTACTTAATGTCTGGGTTGAACCGTCAGCACCTGCAGCAGCACAGACTTCCTTGCCGCCATTTACAAAATAAACATTTTCAAGAGTAATCAGTTTTCCGTGATTGGCATCAGAAGCCACAACATCCATGCCTACAACTTTAGGTACAAGCAACGCATTCTGTGGATCAGGCCAACCTGATTTGAATATATGAAGCTGAGCGGTTTCCCACGTCATCTGACCAATACCTGTGTTGTAAGGACCTCCAAGCTGCATATAACCACCATATTTACCAACATGCAAATCTTTACACTCGATAAATACTTTCTGACCAATGCGGAAATCAGTGTAAAGGTCACCCTGATTGATGGCAATCTTCAGACCGGCAGTGCTGTCCATAATGGTAAATTCCTTATAGAAGTTGCCTGAAACATCATTAGCAACTACTATACCTGATATAATGTCATTGTCAGTGATCTGAGTGACGTTTGATCCGGCATATTTTGCCTTAAACTGTGCAAGAGTCAGGTTTGCCACACCTGAATACGTCGGTTCATTCAGCGGAGGCATATCAAATTCCCGTTGGTCGCAGGCAGTAAAAAGAACTGCCAAACTAAAAACGCCGACAAAAAATCTTTTGAACTTGTTCATATAGTGTATCATTTAATATTGTCAATTTTTTATAATCTTTTTAAAACTTCACAGGTTACTGTTTTTTTATCAGAATTTGTAAGCAACCAGCATATAGCAGTTGAAACCCTGAGCATAATAATAATATGGCGGGAACTTGTCCACATTGTAATTTGTATAATCAAACCTGCCCTGCTCGTAACCACCGCTACGTAACTTAGTGTTATTCAACAAATTACTAAGCTGTAAGTTAAAATTGAGATTGTGACCATTCTTCAGACGTAAAGATTTTCCGATTGAAGCATCAACCACAAAACCACCATCATATTTCTCCTGATCCACAATCTTATGAGCCAAAGCCATATAATCATCATAGCTGTCTGAAGTGAAATTTAAAATCTCAGCCGTACGACGTATTGGTGTCAGGTCAACATAGACTCTGTCATAGTAGCTGCAACCAAGATCAAAGAACCAGTAATCCGGAGCCCTGTAGCTTAACTCAAAATTAATCGCAGTCTGAGGAGTACCACCGACTTTAAAATTCTTCAGATAAGCAGTCCTTACAACATCAGCGCTCATACCATTTTCAACACTTATAGTAGTTGTAGGCCTGCTGTCATAGAAATAGTCTGAAACCGACCCGATAAGAGTAGCAGACAGGTCAGGCATAATATCACCGGTAATTCCAAACTCTACTCCCTGATGAACCTTATCGACACCGGTCATTACCGAGTTTACAAATGTTCTCAACTCATCATTAAAGAAATTGTCAATTTCTATCTGATTGTTAAACTTTGTTCTGTAAAGACTTACCTTACCATGGAAAAATCTTGTATTGAAATTGTAATTGATATCACCGTGAGTAACACTTTCACTTGTCAGGCCTTTTACAGCATCATCCTTGATTCTGGGTGATATATAAGCATTGTTAGGTTGAGGAGGACGGGTTTCATAGAGAGCATTTACAGTAAAAATATGATTACCGCTTGGCTTCCATGTCAGACCACCTTTTACAGACTGATTTACAAATGTATGCGATTTGCCATAACCATAAGAGTTTTCAGGAGCACGTCCGTTTTTCATCAAACCCTCTCTCTGATAACTTTTGTAACCAAGTTTAGCACCATAGTAAAAATCCAGATGAGAATAAGAATAATTATTCTGGAACCACGCGTTGGCTGAATACACATACATATTATAATTATATCCGAAAACATCGTCCTTAATCTTCTGAGAATAAGGATCATTCAAATCGTTATACTGGATATCGTGAGATATGGGCGAATAGTTCTCTGTGTACTGGTCAATATCATCATAATAATTTGAACCAAGCATGTCAGCTATGGTTTTGTAATGCATGCCCTTTGTATATCTGGCTTCAACACCACCGTTCACTTTAAGATTGTTGTCAACCCTGTGGTTAATGGTCGAATTAAGTATGATTTCATTCTGGTCGTTATGACGCTCCTCAAGAATATATCTGGCGCTTTGACCTGCATCATTGGCAAGTTTGTTTACCATATAAAGCCTGTCCCAGTTTACCTGAGTTCTCGTCGGATCCTTGCTCTGCCATATCTGAGTATAAAAATCCTTCATCTCCTGAGTAGACTGATAACCCGGAAGGTTTCTGTAATATGTAGGATTAGGATTTGATGCATTATTGTAAGCAATAGCTGTTGAGCCATAACCACTTGCCCTTGTTGCGAGACCTGTGTTTATTTTTGTAAACTTGCTCACATCCCATAAATGGTTAAGCATTACAACAGGCTCATAATCTGTAACTATCCTTGAATTTCTTTTCTTTCCGTCCTGATAACCCCAGTAAGAATTATAATAATTTGAACCTACAAGATCATAGACTTCCTGCACGTTTGCACTTGAATTTCCCCTTTGAGTCGGAGCGCCGAAACTCGTAAGAGATATGCTGTGCTTGCTGTTAATCACTTTTTCGAGAGCAACCATATACCCGAGACTGTTGTAAAAAGTACCTTCGATGAAACCTTCATCTGCCCACCTGTAACCAAGTGCAGCTGTAAAAGCCCAACCTGTTGGTGATAAACCCGTCGAGAATGTATAAGTGCCACGCATCTTGTAGTTTCTGTTTGTATATGCAAGCGAAACACGACTGCCGGGAGCATATTTACTTGCTCTCATTATTATATTGCTTGCACCACCAACTCCGCCAAAACCAAAATCAGTAGCGGTAGTACCATATACGTCCTCACTATTTTTGACAACATCGTTTAATCCACCAAGCATCGAATAGGAAAAAACACCTCTCTCCTGATCATTAAATGTGATGCCATTAATTGTACTCTGGATATACTCCTGATTGTATCCACGTGTTTTAAATCTCATAGCGCTGAATGCATAACCAGCATTTGATGCAAAGACGTCGCTTGCAGAAGTCATCATAGCACTGACATTCTGGCTTGTAGCATCCTCCTCATCAAGCATTGACTCGTTGAATACAAAAACAGGGTTAGTTGATAATTTGTCGATAGTCAATGTGTCTTCCTGAGCAGAAACCAATCCTGCGCTAATCAAAAAAAGACACAACAAATACTTCTTCAATGATTTTCTGTCCACTATTTTAAAATTTATAATATATACTAAACCGGCTAAAAAAACTATTTTACTCAAAACTGTATCTGATTGAAAACCTTTCAGGACAGGCTTGTAAAATTAATAAAAAATAACACATGCGAAACCGGTTATTTATTGTTAAAGGTTTAAAAAATAGTTCTGTTAATCAGGAAAGTTTTCAGTGTAAAACATTATAATTCATAGCACAATAAATCAATATGGTTTCAAATTGTAAACAATAACAAAAATTGGATATTAAAGGCCTTACATAACGAAATTAAGCACTATGATATTTCGGGAAAAAAATGCGATATTTGGAGACAAAACATCAAAACAAACATGAAACGAATGACAATAATAGCATTTCTCACACTACTGATCTTCTCCCTTT
>CAZCPI010000201.1:0-986 GCA_964500535.1 uncultured Bacteroidales bacterium | reverse complement strand
GTTTTTATATTGCTTTCATTCTCATTTTTATCCCCTTCTCAGGCTAAAAAAGTAGGCATTTACAGCATAGGTTTTTATAATCTTGAAAACCTTTTTGACACAATCCCAAGTCCCGGCGTAAACGATGTGGAATTCACTCCCGGCGGAGTTAAGAAATGGGATGGCCGCAAATACTGGAAAAAAATTGAAAACATGTCTTTTGCCATAAGCAAAATGGCAAGAGAATATTGTCCGGAAGGTCCTGCAGTGCTTGGTGTAAGTGAAATTGAAAACAGAACTGTACTGGAAGATCTTGTCAAAGCTCCTTCAATCAGTTCGGCAGGTTATAAAATAGTTCATTACGACTCTCCTGAAGCCAGAGGTGTGGATGTAGCTTTGCTCTATAACCCGAAATTATTTAAAGTTACCTCTAGTCATCCATATGCATTTACTTTGCCAAACAAGTCGTATTTTAAATCACGTGACCAGCTTTTGGTAAGCGGACTTCTTATGGGAGAGCCTGTTAATATAATTGTATGTCACTGGCCATCAAGAAGAAATGGTGAAAAAGCCTCCAGATATTTAAGAGAAGCTGCAGCAAAACTTACCAGACATATTACAGATTCTCTCTTTAAAGCCGACCCGAAAGCAAAGATTGTAATCATGGGTGACCTGAATGACGACCCATTCAATATACCTGTTAAAGAAGTAATCGGTGCCAGGAAAAATCAGGAAGATGTACAGCCTAAAGGTTTCTTCAATACAATGTGGAAAATACTTGACAAGGGTGTGGGATCTCTGGGATATAAAGGCGAATGGAATCTTTTTGACCAGATAATTATATCTCATGAGTTTCTGGGGACAGACCGAAGCACTTTAAAATACTGGAAAGCCGAGGTATTCAACAAAGATTTCCTTATCCAGCAGGAAGGACAGTACAAAGGTTATCCATGGCGTTCATTCAGCGGTGACACCTTTATTGAAGGTTACAGCGACCACTTCCCCAC
>CAZCPI010000200.1:3187-5034 GCA_964500535.1 uncultured Bacteroidales bacterium | reverse complement strand
CTTGTACATGCTTATGGTGCAGCTGTTGTAGTGATGCTTTTTGATGAAAAAGGTCAGGCTGATACTTTTGCCAGAAAAACTGAAGTGGCAAGAAGATGTTACGACCTTTTAATGGGGATTGGTTTCCCGCCAGAAGATATAATATTTGATCCGAATGTGCTGGCTATTGCGACCGGTATATCTGAACATGATAATTATGGCGTTGACTTTATCGATGCCTGTAAATGGATTAAGGCCAATTTACCATATGCAAAAATTAGCGGAGGTATAAGCAATCTTTCATTTTCATTTCGTGGCAACGATATTGTCCGTGAAGCTATGCACTCGGTCTTCCTGTATCATGCAATTAAAGCGGGTTTAGATATGGGTATAGTGAATGCCGGTCAGTTACTGCCTTATGATCAGCTTGATAAAAAATTGCTTGAATTGGCTGAAGACGTTGTCCTGAATAAAAGAATTGATGCAACAGAAGAGTTGCTTGAATATGCTCAAAGGCTGAAAACGTCTGCTCTGGGCAACGATAATCAAACTGATGGAGATCTTGAAAAGGATGCATGGAGAAACCTGTCTGTCGAAGACAGACTTGAGTATGCTCTAGTGAGAGGTATCACAGATTATCTGGGTACTGATATTGAAGATTGCCTTAAAATATATCCTTCCGCAATTGATATAATTGAGAAACCGCTAATGAAGGGAATGAACACTGTCGGCGATTTGTTCGGTAGTGGTAAAATGTTTCTACCTCAGGTAGTTAAAAGTGCAAGAGTAATGAAGGCGGCGGTTGCCATACTTGAACCTGTAATTGCTACGCAAAAAAAGAAACAAACATCAAAACCTGTTAAGATACTTCTGGCGACAGTAAAAGGTGATGTTCATGATATCGGAAAGAATATAGTAAGTGTTGTGCTTTCCTGTAACGGTTTCGAGATAATTGATCTTGGAGTAATGGTGCCTTGTGAGAAGATAATATCAGAAGCGGTTAAAAATGAAGTTGATGCTATCGGACTAAGTGGTTTGATCACTCCTTCGCTTGATGAAATGAAAAAAGTCTGCCGTGAGCTTAATGAGCAGGGTTTCGACCTTCCTGTATTGCTTGGTGGAGCGACGACAAGTGAATTGCATACATCAATTAAAATTGAACCTGAATATCAGGGCCATGTTTATCATGTAAAAGATGCATCAAGAGCTGCATCTGTCCTGAAAAATGTGACTGATGTAAATCTTCGAAAGAATTTCCGCGAAGAAACCGCTGCAAGATATGAAACCGTTCGCAGGTTATATGAACAGACACGCAGGAAAAATGATTATTTAAAGCTCAAAGAAGCAAGAGAAAATAAACTGAAAATAGACTGGAGTAAAGAAACTATCGATGTTCCGGTTAAACCGGGTTTGCATCATTGGGTGGATTTCCCTATAGATGAAATCATTCCATATATTAACTGGACATTCTTCTTTTATACCTGGGATTTGAAAGGTGTATTTCCGGCATTGCTGGATCATCCACTCAAGGGTGTGGAAGCAAGAAAACTATATGATGATGCCACGAGCCTGTTAAATGAAATAGTAAGAGATAAAAAACTTAAGGCTAAGGCTGTTGTCGGGATATTCCCTGCAAATTCAACCGGTGATGATATTATTGTTGACAAGGATGGCAGGAAATTTACATTTTATCAGTTGAGAGATCAGCATAAACATGATAATGGCGAGCCGAATCTTTGCCTTTCAGATTTTATTGCTCCCCTAGAAACCGGACTCAAAGATTATATCGGAGGTTTTGCGGCTTCTATTCATCAGGTCCCGGGTTCACTCTCAAAACAGGCAAGGGATTTAGGAGACGATTACACGGC
>CAZCPI010000200.1:0-3087 GCA_964500535.1 uncultured Bacteroidales bacterium | reverse complement strand
CTCAAGAGTAATATGCATCCTGTATCTCCAGTAATGTCTTGGATTTGCAGGGATATTAATGCGTTCTTCGTCAGGATTCTCGCGCCTCAGAGATCCGTCTGTCGCCAGCCAGTCCTGCAATGGCAGAATTACGAGAATTGCAGGGGACGCCAGATGCAGTTTGACAATATCTTTTGCTATTTCCGGAGTACAATCAACCGGAGCTTCACCTTGCTTCCACAAAACCTGATTATAATAGTTTTGAGTTGTGACAGCATCTTCTTTCCACCATGCTCTTACAGGATTCATATCATGGGTTGATGTTGTACAGACTGAAAAGTAAGGTATTGAATTCAGGTTCTCAAATAGTACTCCGACAGTTTTTGGCATCCTCTGAATTTCAAGACTCAAAATATTCAGACTATGCATTACATCCGGGACACAGGAAGGTATCATACCAAGATCTTCCCCACAGACGAGCATTTTTGTCGAGTTCAATAAAGGAGGTAACTTCTGAAGAGCTTTATTTTTCCAGAATTCAATATTTCTGCGATAATAAAAATCATTGTACAGTTTGTCAAACGCCCATTTCTGATCATTCCACAAGTATTTGTATCTGTAAGTTTTTTGCGCAGATATTCGAGGATGTAACATCTCCGGATTCTGAGGGTCTCTTACAAAAAGCACCTCATTACATATACTGTAAAGATTATCCCTTAAATCAGGATCTTCAACAGAATCCCTTATTTTAACCTGAGTATTGAAGTTCTCATTTAGTTTATAAAATCCGTCACTTACTCTTACCAGATACTTGTCCTTAATCTCAGAAGCTCTTTTTTCAAAAATCTCGTGTAATGAATTCTCGTCGATAATATGTTGAGCCATATCCTCGCTAAAGTTGAAACCATACCCGTTTATTTCTCCGATCGTGTAAGGAATTGCAGGATTGAAACAGCCCAGAAGTCCCTGAACAGAATGTGATGGTATTTCCCAGATTCTGAAAAATCCCAGAATGTGGTCAATACGGTATGCATCAAAATAATCTGACATTTTAGTGAAACGTCTTTTCCACCATTTGAAGTCTTCAGCAGACATTCGTTCCCAGTTATATGCAGGGAAACCCCAGTTTTGACCGGTAGCAGAAAAATCGTCAGGGGGAGCCCCTATTTGAGAATCCATATTAAACAGATAAGGTTCTTTCCAGGCTTCAACGCTGGTTCTGCTTATACCAATCGGAATATCTCCTTTTAGAATAACATGATTTGCATGAGCGAAATCTCTTGCTTCGCTGAGTTGTTTATGTAAAAGGAACTGTGTAAAGCAATGGATTACAATATCATCGCGCCATTTTTGCTTTTTATCGGTCAGTAATTCAATCTTTTTTTCATCATAGACTGAATAGTCACCCCAATTCCTGAAGTCAGGATTTCCATTTTGTTCTCTCAAATAACAAAAGGCAGAGTAAGGTAAGAGCCAGTCTTTGTTATTTTCATAAAATGTAATGTACTCTGCAGAATTTAATACATTCTGACTTTCCTGACTAAAAAGCGCCCTTATATAAGACCATTTCAACTCCATCATAGCTTCATAATCTATCTCAGGCAAAGAATTGAGCTTTTTTCTTTTTTCATTGAGGCTTTTGTTCAGTGACTTATCTTCAAGAGACGGAAGTGAGCTGATGGAAAGATATTGAGGATGCAGGGCAAAAATAGAGTTGGCATTATACGGATAAGAATCCCGCCAGCTTCCATCAAGAGTAGTATCATTAACCGGAAGCAACTGAACTACTTGTTGATTAGTTGAGGCTACCCATTTTATCATCATTTTAAGATCATTAAAATCTCCGCAACCCCATGACTTTTCTGAACGTAGAGAGAAAACCGGAACAGCTGTTCCGGTACCTTTCCATGGTGCTTCCTGGTATCTGAAATTCATACCGGAATACATAAGAATTTCTTTTTCCCCTGAAGTGCGGTTTTTTATTTCCCTTGGTTCTCCCCATTCCCATGAGGTTATGTTTCCGCTTATCTTATCTGTTATTACAAATTTGTAATGGAAGTTACCTGGAAGGTCTTTCTTATTAATTGAAATGCCCCATTCCGGGAAATTAAGCGGTTGCATTTGTAAAGCTTTCTTGCTGTCCCAGTTGCCAAACAACGGCGCATCCCCGGAAATACCGATTAATTGGTTTTTACTCACCATCGGAGCAAATACTTTGATAATTATGTTATCAGCTGCATATTTAAATGATGGTCCTGACTTTTTGATTGCCATCAGGCTTTCGGTAAATGCAGAAGTGTAAAAGACAGGATTCTCAGGTTCCTGTTGCCAGTAATCGTAAAGAATGCAATCATTTGCATTGCCCGCCAGACCTATACTATGATTTTCACCCCATTCCCTTCTTTGAGTATTTCCGAACTCCCTGACAAAGTATCTGTATTCAAGTGTACCTTTTGACCTGACGTCCACCAGGAGATGCCAGTTACCGTAACCCCAATGGGACATCTCAAGAGCTTTGCTTTCGTCCATGCTGCCTGTTTCAGGAGCAGACCCGCAAACCATCAAAACTTCACCCGGACGAGTGTTGTAATGGATATGAAAATGAATAGTCATAGCTGAATATTTTATACACTAAAATAATGTATAATTTTAAAGTTATCAAAAGCCGAAATCATTTATTTCAACTTCATTCACTTTTTCTTCTTTAAATTTTTCAGCTTTGAGTTGTACAGGATTTCCTTCCACATAAATCGCCTTTACAGGCAATGCAGGGCACACATACTCGCAACCTCCACAACCGACACAAATTTTAGTGTCAACCTGAGGTATAGTAAGTCCGTTCTTGTATGGAACCATTTTAACGGCCTGCGTAGGACAATGCTCTGAGCATGCACCACAATTGGTTTCATCACGGTAAACAACGCAATTGTTTTTAACAAAAACCACTTGTCCCATCTGAAGACTGTGTTTTTGTTCAATTGTGAGCGGCTTAAGCGCATCGTTTGGACATACTTCAGAGCAGACAGTGCAATCAAAATTGCAAAATCCGTGTTCGAAATCCATTCTTGGCTGCATTATTCCTCCTGCACCATATTCCAGCAATGCCGG
>CAZCPI010000199.1:0-5075 GCA_964500535.1 uncultured Bacteroidales bacterium | reverse complement strand
AAATAGAGACCGACCATAACTAAAATCAGGAACAGCCACATACCTTTTGTGAAACCATCAGTTTTAAAGCTGAAAGGTTTAAGGGTGTTTTGTTCGCATTTCTGACCTTCTTTATCAAATATGGTAACCAGCCAGCAGAATACTGCCAGAACGCAAAATATAAGAAAAGAAAGCATCATAAAGTGAGGCCAGTGATATCCTTTAGCAATCGGAAAGACCCAAAGATAAAGTACGCCTGTACCAAGACTGAACAGGGATCCCGCGCTCAGTACAAGATTCACAGCTTTTTTCGTGGTTTTTTTCCAGAGTACCGAGAAAAGGAATACTGTAGTCATAGGAGGAGCGATGAAACCTAAAATAGACTGGAAGATATCAAACAGCTTGATTCCTTTAATACTATCAATTGCCAGGGTAAGGATAATTGCAATCGCTGCACCTATAATGGTTACTACGCGTCCTATTCTAACCACCTCGACAGGACCGGCTTCAGGATTATGTTTCTTAAGATAAATATCCATTGTATAAACGGTACTCAATGAATTCAAAGCTGAACCAATAGTTGAAATCATAGCAGCTAACATGGTAACAATCACCAGTCCGATCATTCCGGCAGGTAAAAGGTTTTTGACAAGATATATATATGCTTCGTCAGGTTTCGCATGAATTTCAGGGAATAAAACAAGGCAGATGATACCGGGTAAAATGAATAATGGAATATCAAGTATTTTTAGTAATCCGCAGAAATTGGCACCTCTCTGACCAGTTTTTAAATCTTTTGCACCGAGTACTGACTGCACCATGGATTGGTCTGTACACCAAAACCAGACACCCATTATCGGGTATCCAAGCAATATTGCCAACCATGGATAATCAGGAGAGTTATTTGGCTGAAACAAATTCCAGAAATTGGTTGGCGTCGACTCGACAATTGCGCCAAAACCACCTGCCTTTATCAGGCCGACAACTACAAGTATAGCAGATACAGCTATAAGTAAAGTCATCTGAAATACGTTTGTTGATGCAATTGCTTTCAGACCTCCGGCTGCAGCAAATAACCCGGAAATTAAAACAAGGGCTATAACAGATTTCCACATTTCAATATGCAGAATCTGCCCTATCAGTATACCTCCGGCAAACAGAGTCAGGGCAAGCCATGATATTAAAATCGTTGCAATTGAGTACCATGCAAGAATGGTCCTTGTTGAATCCCCGAACCTCTTTCCCATATATTCAGGCAATGTCTGGACATTTGCGCCAATATATCTTGGTGCAAAAACAAACGCCAGCAGGAATATAAAAACAAATGCATACCATGAGTAATTGCCGGTCACTATACCTGTTGTAACACCACTGCTTGCCATGGTAATCAACATTGAAGGTCCGACATTCGTGCCCCACATATTCATACCGATAGAAACCCAACCCAGAGACTTACCCGCGAGAAACAGGTTCTGGTTTTTCTTTTTATTTTCTTTGTAACTTACCCATACACCTATTGCCACCAGTACGATAAAGTATATCATAATGACCCAGATATCAATTTTCTCAAGGATGCCGAAGACTTTCATTGTTGTGTTTTTTCATGAATGACAAAGCACTTAATCTTTGCCGGTTTATTGTTTTTATTTTCTGTATTTATCTGAAATTTCGATTACTGATTCCATCTCTTTCTCATTCTGAATATCCATCTCAATATTTAAACCTTCAGGACCGACTTCATCGAGGAGTGGTTTCAACTCATCGGGTTTAACCCAGCATGGTATTACAGATTTACCTGATGCTTTAATCTTCTTGTAAAGGTCAAACCAGCACGGATCTCCACCCTGAGGCTGTCCGTAACCGGGAGTCCACTGAACTGCTTTGAGTTCTGGAATCTCGAGTATTGCATCTAAATGCCTGATTGCATCCACACCATCCAGATGATACAGGCTGTAAGGTATCCTGCGACATTGTTCCCAAAGATATGGCTGAACAAATCTCCTGAAATCATCTTCTGAAATCATTACTGATATATCGCTCTGAAATTTGGAACATTTACCCGGTGCCCAGATTGAAAAATAGCAGAATGCCATTTCATCTCCCTCTCTGATAATGTCGTAGATCTGATCAAATACTTCAAAATATACTTTATTGACTTTTCTGACCTGTTCTTCAAGTCCGTCCGGATCCATAATCATGTCAAGCAAAACATTATCATTACCACGCAGCCCTGCAAGTACATCAAGACCTTCCATGATATCGGGACATCCGATAAAATACTTTCCTCCTGCTTTTGCTTTACATGACCTTAGCAAATCTAAATGTAGTTTCCACCACTCATTTGACGGATCAAGTTTAATCTGACCGTCCCAATCCTCTTTGTGACGTATCCATATAGTATCTTCACGGGCTTCCAGTCTCGCTCCAAGTATCGCAGCCATCGAGCCCGGCCCTAGCTGAGTATTTGCCACAGGTGGTATATCTGCAAGCATTGAGCTTACTGACATTTCATGATGAAGCTGACGGGATCTCCACTCAGGGTCAAACCATCTTTGCTCAAGTGAAACCGGAGGCTCAGGAACCGTGGTTTCAAAATGCGGCAAGCCTTCTTTTTTACAGGCTTCCCACATAGTGATTACAAGACCCTTGCCTGCCCACCAATCAATATAGTTTTTTCTGGATTCTTCCCAGTTTTTCTTTATAGTTTGCATAGTAATCATTCAAATAATACGGACAAAACTGATTTTTTCAGACCTTTAAATCCCTCATCGATAATCAGTTTAACGGATTTTCTAAGATCCATTTCATCAGTACATGAAACCTTCTCAGGATAAACAAATATCTCAGATCCATCAACGACCCATACAGGCATTTCAGCAAGCGGGCATTCAAAATCTTTTAACCAGCATGGTCCTGTGATTCTCTCACCGGTAAACAGATTAACCCATTTGCCTTCGGGCAAATAAACATCTCTTTTATTGTCGGAATTCATTACAGGAGCTACCAGAAAACTATCCCCGAAATAATACTGATCGTCAATATGACTGACGTTTCTGTCTTCAGGATGATGAAGCATCATAGCCCTCAGCACTGGAAAACCTGTTTTAGTTGATTTCTCTGACTGAATCATCAGATAAGGCAACAAAGCATAACGTATTCTGAACCAATCTCTTATAATCACAGATACGTTTGGGTATTCATAAGGTTCTCTTTTTGATGTGCCGTGATATCTCATATGAGATGAGAATACCCCGAATTGAGTCCAGCGTACATACAAATCATCAGGAATCACTGAATTCATAAAATCAGGCACACCATGAAACCCGGGAATATCGTGACTCCAGTAGCCGAAACCGGATAGACCGAAATGAAGTCCGCCTTTTAATGATCCTGCCATGCCATCCCATGAACATGCAGCATCTCCTCCCCAGTGTAAAGGATATCTCTGGCTTCCTGCCCATGATGATCGTGACCATGCAATGCCGTCACCGGTTATTTCTTTAGTTATTTCCCAGGCGGCTTTCTGATATAGTAACGGGTAAATATTATGGAGCAGCTCCGGTTTCATGTTTTCATATTCGGCATTCAGATGAATATCCTCACCAAAGTCCGTCTTGATGCACGCTACACCCATCTCCAGCAATGGTTTCAACAAATCCTGATACCATTTTGTTGCTTTTGGACTTGTAAAGTCTATGGTTCCGGCATAATCATTTGAGCTAAAGTTGGATCCTCCTTTTATACGATCCTCATTTACAGCAATATATTTATTTTCAATTGCTTCATTCAGCTGAACAGCCCCTTCAGCAATATACGGAAGTTGCCATAAGCTGACTCTGAAACCGTTGTCTTTCAAGCCTTTGATAAATGCTTTGGGATCAGGGAATCTTTCTTCATTAAATTTCCACTCGCAAAGCCAGTCCTGCCTGAACCAGCCAGTATCTAAATGAATAACATCACACGGATAATCTTCATCCCGCAGACGTTTGCAGATGGTTTCAACTTCATCTGCTGAAAAATATGACATACGACTCATCCATATACCGAAGCTCCATAATGGAAGCAAAGTCGGGAAACCTGTAAGACATCTGTAATTGTAAAGAACCCTTTCCGGAGACCTGCCTCCTATCAGAAAGACGTCAATCAAAGGTTGTTCGATAATAATCTGGGATGAACGGGTTGACTGGTCAGCCAAAGAGAGTTTGGTAAAAGCAGTCGTGTGCACAAATACGCCATAGCCTCTGCTTGAAAGGTAAAAAGGCACATTTTTGTACGCACGTTTGTTATTGACACCCTGAGCATCCTGATTTTCAAGTTGTATCGTTTTGCCTGAAAGATCTATTTTTGAAAAACGTTCGCCTGTCCCTGCGAAACATTCATCAGGCTTCGCACCAAAGGATATAGTTGAGCGTAATTTTTTGCCGTTTTCTTCTACATAAGCCAAAGCCATTGCATCATGCCTGTTTGGTTGAAACTGGTCATAAGCACTTATATGCAACTCTTTACCCGGTTCTGGATAAAATGTAATATCAAAAGTTTCATTCGGGGCAGCCAGAAGGTCACTCCAGAAATCAATCTGTAACGGTTTGAAATCAATTTTAGCCCTTATATCTCCCTGCTCATCTGATATAAGCCATTCCTTTTCACTAACCGTAAGGTTGAGTTCGGATAAATTAAGACCATCCTTAATATCAAGCATTTCAGAATCATCAACTACATCCGTTCCAAAACCAATTGAAATCCTGAGTATTGAACTACCCATTGCCCTCAAACGGAGCAAATATTCCACTTTTGAGGCTTGAAAATCAACATAAATATCCTTTCCCGGTTTCTGCTTCTGAAACGGGATGCATATAATTACATCTTTACCCTCTTTGTAAATTCTTGTTGGTTTGCATGCTCTCCATACTGAAGCATTGCTGCCTTCAGGTATGTCAAGTATATCGTTTATGTAGTAGTTTGTAAGCTTCATTTATCTTTCAGTTTCTTGTACTCAGATTGTAAACCTGCATTATTTTTTATTTTTTCTGATACTTCAGGACCGTTGTTTTCCCATGTATTACCCGGGCCGTTTGCATTTTGAAGGAACTTTTTTT
>CAZCPI010000198.1:0-5095 GCA_964500535.1 uncultured Bacteroidales bacterium | reverse complement strand
TCCAAGGAAAATTAAGCCTCACCCTTTACATATCTGGCTGGTTTTGATTCAGCTGACTGGTAGTATAGCAGCATATTTGTTACTATTGAATTATGATAAAACCGTGGCGCAGAGTGCACTTGTTTGCATTTTGGCTCCGACTGCAACTTCAGCTGCCGTTGTTACCGGTATGTTGGGTGGAAGTGTAGCAAGTCTTACGACATACACCCTAATCAGCAGTCTTATGGTTGCAATTGCCGGCCCGATAATATTTTCAATTATCGGAACAGGTGCTGAAGTAGTATTCATTGATTCGTTTTTAAAAATCGGAATTAAAGTTGCTCCACTGTTGATACTACCACTGGTTATTGCATGGCTAATGCGATTTTTTACACCCGGGCTACAAAAGAAATTGCTGACGTTTCATGGTCTGACTTTTTATATATGGGTTTTTGCTCTTGCTATTGTAACCGGCAAAACTGTCAGTTATCTGTTGAATCAGGAGAATCCTGATGTCGGCAAGGAAATATTGATCGGCGGTTTATCTTTGGTACTGTGTATGTTACAATTTATAACCGGTAAATGGATAGGTCGTAAATATAAAAAAACTATTGCCGGCGGTCAGAGTCTGGGGCAAAAAAACACTATTCTGGCTATTTGGATGGCACAGTCATTCCTTAATCCGGTTTCATCATTAGGACCTGCCGCCTATGTACTCTGGCAGAATTCATTTAATTCGTGGCAGTTGCAGAGAAGAAGAAAGAAGCAGGAAGCCCTTAAAAAACAGTGATTTCCGGTTGCAGGAAGCTGTGGAAAAAAGCACTTATTTATCAGGGATGATGATAAGGCTCTCCGCTGAGGATGGTCATTGCCCTGTAAAGCTGCTCAATAAAAATTACCCTGATCATCTGATGTGAAAATGTCATCTTAGACATCGAAACACTTTCATTACTGGCTTTATACACAGCCTGGTCAAAACCGTAAGGCCCGCCTATCACAAAAATCAGATTTTTAATACCTGAGTTCATTTTCTTCTGCAGGTAACCGGCAAACCCTTCAGAAGTAAACTCCTGTCCTCTTTCATCAAGTAATGCAATACTGTCACCGGGCTTGCAAAATGAGAGTATAAGCTCAGCCTCTTTAGCTTTAATCTGTTCTTCAGAAAGACTCTTTGCCGACTTAACTTCCGGGATGACTTCAATGCTGAACGGAATATAATGTTTAAGTCTTTTCTGATACTCACTGAGAGCTCCCAAAGCAAAAATGTCAGTAGTTTTGCCAACAACAAGCAATGTCACTTTCATGGTTTTTAAGATTATATTTGATAGTACAAATTTAATGCTTTTTCTTATTTTTGCAGAAATATTTTATTGATATGAACAAAGACCTTATACCCTTTTTACAACGCGCCTTTACAGAAGACATAGGTGACGGAGACCACACCACCCTCTCATGTATTCCTGCCGATGCTATGGGCAAATCCAGACTTATTATCAAAGAATCCGGTATTGTTGCAGGAGTGGAAGTAGCAAAAGAGGTTTTCAACTTCTTTGACCCTTCGATGAAAGTAACTGTTTTCATAGAAGATGGCACCGAAGTTAAAGCGGGAGATGTTGTATTTGAAGTCGAAGGTAAAGTACATTCTTTACTTCAGACCGAAAGGTTGATGCTTAACATCATGCAAAGAATGAGTGGAGTCGCAACGACTACTCACAAATATGCAACTGAGCTTAAAGGTACCAAAACGAAGGTTCTCGATACCCGCAAGACTACTCCGGGTATGCGTCTGCTCGAAAAAGAAGCTGTAAGGATAGGTGGCGGAATGAACCACAGGATAGGTCTTTACGATATGATTTTGCTTAAGGACAACCACGTTGATTTTGCAGGAGGCATTGAAAACGCTATCTCGAGAGCTAATGAGTATCTGAAACAAAAAAGCAAAGACCTGAAGATAGAAATTGAAGTCCGCTCCCTTGAAGAGCTTGACAGGGTAATGAAGGTTGGCGGTGTCCAGCGTATTATGCTTGATAATTTTGACATTGAGACTACCAAAGAAGCTGTTAAAAGAATAGACGGTAAGTATGAAACCGAATCATCCGGAGGCATAACTTTCAGCAACCTGAGAAAATATGCTGAATGTGGTGTGGATTATATTTCGGTCGGAGCACTTACTCATTCCGTCAAAAGTCTGGATATCAGCTTTAAAGCAGTGTAATTCTAAAAAAAATTTTGATCTCTGATTCTGTTGTCATATTTCAACCATTAAAAAACCTATAAAAAACCTTAAAAAAACAATCATGAAGAAAACTCTTTTTTCGATTTTGCTTGTGTTGCTTGCAATCAATTGCAACGCAAAAAAATATGATCTGGAATTAAAGCTCAAAGATGGTCAGACTTATAATCAGACCTACACGAACAACATGAACATGGAATTGTCAATAAAGGATCAGAAATTACCCATGACAGTTAATCTGAAAAATGGAATGTCCTTTAAGGTAATTGATAAGAAGGACACGACATATCAAATTGAAGTTTGTAATACCGGTCAATCAGTGAAATTGAATGTTATGAACAAGCCAATTGAATTTTCAACTGATGATGTGACTGCAGCTGACTCTGTTAACCAGAAAGACGCGACCAAAGCCTTACCCTCACTTATGAAATCCATGATGAACAAGCCTTACAAAATGAAAATGTCCAATAAAGGCAGATTAATTGAAATTGAAGGTCTGGATTCATTATACTCTGAGATGTTAAGTATAATGCCTTCAGGCAACAAAGAAAATAATGAAATGATCAGTAAAATGCTTAAAGGTTTCGGCAAAGATTCTTTTAAAGGCAATATGAGCTCGACATGTCAATACTTCCCCAACGAAAAAGTTGAAATAGGAGATAAATGGACAATAACCAGTAGCGCACCCTCTATTTTCAATTTGTCGCAGGTCACAACTTATGAGCTTACAGAAGTAAATGGTGATAATTACGTTCTGTCCGGTAGTTTAATTATGGCGACTCAGGGCAAACAGGAGCTCGATCTTGTTAAGCTGAAATTGCCATTTGTCATAAACGGTACAGGCATTTCTAAATTAACCATCGATCGTAAAACAGGCTGGATTAAAAAGTCTGAAACCAAAACTGAAATTTCTTTTGATATAACTATACCTAAAGGCATTGACGGTAAAATGACTCAGGACGAAAATCTCCACCTTAAAATTGACGGCGAAACAATAATTGAATAAACTTATAATTACCAACTAAAAGAATTACTAATGAGAAAGAGAAACTTTTTACTTCTTCTTGCTTTACCTGCAATTTTATCATTCACAGGCTGCTCTGTAAGCAGTCACTCAATGAAAACTCCTAATTATCACATTGAGTTTTACAAAGGAGATTTCACTTATTCTGAACAAGTCACTGCAAACGCAACAGAAGTAAAAGTCTTTGGTATAGATTGGCAAAGATTATTTAAAAAAGAAGTTGGAGGAATTGAATCAGATCTTCCAAGAACGGGTATTGCAAGCGACCTTGATCAGGGCAGTAACCTTGATGTAAGTTATGCAGCTCTACCATTAGCCGGTACAATTTCAATTCCTGTGATACCAATAATCGGAGAAAATGGTAAAGGCGCTGTAAGCAAATATGCATTATACAATCTGATGAAAAGTAATCCGGGATATGATGTTGTGATTTACCCGCAGTACCATACTGTCGGCAAATTTTTCCCGCTGATATATTCGAAGAAAACTGTAACTGTCACTGCAAGACTAGCCAAAATAAACTAAAATGAGTAACAAAGGGAAAATAGTTATTACAGTTGCACCTGTTTGTCATGTCGGCAAGCAGGTGCCTCAGGGCAGCCATAATCCGCTTTCACCTGAAGATATTGCTGAAGATATTTATAATTGTGCAAATGAAGGTGCCGCCATGGTACATTTGCACGTAAGAGATATCACGGGAGAACAAACTTTTGAGCTCGATACCTTCAGCAAAACTGTAGATAATATTTCCTCGAAGACAGGATTAATCATTCAGGGATCGACAGGAGGAATGTCAACCCTTTCTCTTCAGGAACGTTGTGTATGTCTGGATGTTCCCAAAGTTGAAGTTGCTTCACTTAATATGGGTTCGGTAAATTTCGGAGAATCAGCTTATGTAAATACATTGCCTGATATCCGTTACTGGGCCAAAAGGATGCAAAAACAAAATGTTATCCCTGAAATGGAAATTTTTGACCTTAGCATGGTTGAAACCTGCACGAAACTGGCGAATGAAGGAGTCCTGGAGAGACCTATGCATTATAATTTCTGCCTGGGCAGCGGCACTGCAAGCAACCTTTCGGCTACACCGCGAAACCTCGGATACATGGTTTCACTTATGGAGCAGGGCTCTCACTGGGGTCTTAATCATGATCAGATGAATGATTTTTCGATGCTTGCCTGTGCAATTTCCATGGGTGCCAGTGTAGTCAGAGTTGGTTTCGAAGATAGTTTTTATTACTCTCCGGGTAAAAATGCGGCAAACAATGCTGTGCTTGTAAAAAATCTTGTGAAACTTATCAGGTCGATGGGATATGAACCAGCAAGTCCTACTGAAGCAAGAGAAATATTCGGGATTTCATGAATGCACATCTCTCCTATACTGATATCCTGAAAAAATATCAATCAGGAGAAATATTGTTTCGGGATGAAATCAAAACCATCCTGAAATCTCAAAATATTAAGATTGTTGTACTGGACGACGATCCCACAGGTATTCAAACTGTACATGGATGCCTGTTGCTTACAAAATGGGACAAAAAGAATCTTTACAAAGCTTTCTGTCATAAATCTCCTGTTTTTTATATTCTGACTAATACAAGATCAATGGCAGGTGATGATGCTTCTTTGGTCACTCGTCAGGTAATGAAAGCTGTAATAGAAGGTAATGAGAATAATTTCAAACTTATTTTTATCAGTCGCAGCGACTCGACCTTACGAGGTCACTTCCCTCTTGAGCCCGAGATAATGCTGGATGAGCTTGATCAATCGGGCAATAAAGTCAGTCTGCCTGTATTTTTCATACCTTCTTTTTTTGAAGCCGGCAGAATTACAATCGATGGAGTCCATTACATGAGGTC
>CAZCPI010000197.1:0-5106 GCA_964500535.1 uncultured Bacteroidales bacterium | reverse complement strand
AATTCTGTGTCTGGATATATAAAGAATCAATTAAATAAGGATAAGGACAATAATTTAAAAGCATTTTTAGTTGAACTTCTGAAGGCATCTGATTTTAACATAAGTGGATTGGAACTAAAAGAAGATGAAGAGATAGTTACTCCAGAAATGGAAAAAATGATTTTTGCATCACCGATTTCAGAAGAGGCAAAACATCAAATGGTTCAGAAAGGTAAGATTTCAAGTTTTGAGCTTATGATTAAACATAAAACAGATAATGGAGAATTTGAATTACCAGAAGAGTTAGAGTCTATGGGTACTATTCGTTTTATGGGTATGGCAATTATTCTTAGAGAATTATTGCAGGAAAATAGCATTGTTAGTATTGATGAAATAGAGTCAAGCCTTCACTATGAATTACTATCTTATTTCTTAAAAGTTTTTCTTGCCAATAGTGAGAAAAATTCACAGTTAATTATGACCACTCACGACATAAATTTGCTTAATGACGATTTTATACGCAGGGATTCTGTCTGGTTTACAGATAAAGATAGTTTAGGAGAAACCCATTTAATTCGACTTTCTTCCTTGGGTTTACATAAGAATTTATCGCCCTATAATGCTTATAAACAAGGTAAGTTGGTGAAGTTACCATTTTTTGGGAGTATATATCTTAAAGGAGATAGTTTATGCGACCAAAAGTAAATAAGAGCATAGCAATTATTGGTGAGGGTGAAACGGAATGGTTTTATTTTGATGCATTAAGAGTATCAAGCAGGTATTCTTTTAAAATGGCTCCGGACTTTCCTTGTCATTCGGATATAGAACATATCTTGAAACTAGCAGAGCGATATAAGAATGAAGGCTATGATTTTGTGGTATGTTTGATTGATATGGATAGGATAAGGCAAAATCCGACCGAATGGAAGAAGTATCAGAAACACAAAACTGAGCGGAAATACAAGCATATAATATTTATTGAAACATACCCATGTACTGAATTTTGGTTCTTGCTCCATTTTGTACCGAATCTTTCAACAAGATTATATCGTTCGTATGAAGACTTGTTACCAGAATTACAAAAGTATATGCCAGGTTATGAAAAGACTAAGCGTTATTTTAAACAAACAGATTTATACTCTTTTTTGAATAAGCATGGTGATATAAGTCGGGCAATGAAAAACTCTGAAAAACTTTGTGAACTGAGTAAAGCAAATCCCGAAGACGAAAGTTCCTACTCGGAAATATATAAAGTTATTAAACTATTGGATGATTTAGAGCCTATGAAAAGTCCTGTTTTGTAAAACTAATAGTTGCGAGAATGAGTATGATTACGTACAAAAAACAGAACAATTCTTTTCTTGCTGTATAATTTTCTCAAGGATTAATTAGTCTATCCCCTCACTTTCAATAAGATTCACAGGCATAAATTCGATGTAGTCCATTTGTAAAAATGTATTTGAAACAGATCCTTCCTTTACAAGAGCAACTCTTAATTTGTGTTTTTTTGTCTCAGGAAGTGCAAAATATCCTAATACTTTTCTTAAACTAAAAGGACTGTTACGAGCACTGGTAGCATAATAACCATACCAATGATCTGGACAATAATATGTGTCGGGACCTTTCATTAATCCACGACTTCTCAATAATTTATCATTAATGTACCCCGATTTGTCGTTAACATTCGATCCTGGTGATTCCCACCCGATTTCGGGGGCTACAGCATTGAATGTCAGGTCAACTGTATCACTGCAACAAATGTCATCAAAATAGAAGACAGCTTTGCCATTATAAGCAATAGGATGCAGACTAAGCCTTAACTCATATTTTCCTGCTGGAATAGGAGGTGTTTCAATTGTAATATCATATTTACCATTAAAATGAAATAAATCACCCTCAAAATCTTCATATGCGCCACATGCTCCCAAATAAGTACATTTTGTTTCATCAGATAATGTCATATTGCCCAAATAGCCTGAAGGTATAATATATTCATGAGTTTTTCCGATTATTGCAGTTACAGCCGTTGGGTTATTGCCTCTCATGTTATTTGATGCCAGTTCAGGAAAAAATGATGCTATATCTAATCTTAACCTTTTTGATGAAATATCAGTTATAAACTCTTTACTATATATTACAGGTTTTGTTATTTCGTGATAATAACCGTTGGTAGCAACACCATTTGGTAAATCAGTATTTTTTGTAAACATTACAGCTTTGGTTGGATCGCTCATGCTGTTAATCAATCCAAGATTTGCCTGACCTGTGATGAAACTTCTGTTCAGATGGACTTCTATAAGTGAATTTGGTAATAAAGTTTCAATATATTCCCACATATCATATTGCTTAAACTGGTGTGGAGTATCATAATCTCTGATAAATTTGCTTGATGATAATGACCTGTCAAGGCAGTGATATGCAATGAACATATTAAGATAGTTTCCCTTATTCTTATAGTCTGTAATATTATCATTCCCGGGAAATACCTGAGAATAATAATATTTTGCAATTATTTCAAGATCAGAAATTGATTTTATCCCGTCAGGGCAAATAGGACACTCTTTGAACTCCGCAAGTGCTGAATCAGTAGGAGCAATTATTGTGAATCCATATTTTCTTGAAACCGGATATTCTTCAGGGACAGTGCGAGAACTTATGGTCCATTTTTTTAAATCAGGGTCAAAGGTTTCATCTTCATTTTCTTTTTCATTAATAATCTGAGCATAACCAGTTATTTTTAATGCCTCATTATATATTGAAAAACGTTTGTCAACAGACATACATTCACAAAGCGGTTTCAGGGAATAATTAGTGAATGATATACTATCAATTTCAGCAAGTGATTGTTTATAAACAGTTATGCCACCTCTATTCACGTAAATCGAATCATACTCCTGAGCATAGCAGTCAATGTAAAATATTAATGATAATAGCAATAATGTGATTTTTAAAATTTTCATATCAAAAAATCTTATAAAGATTATTCAATTCGCTCAAATACAAAACAATCTATTCTGAAAGTTCTGTTAAGGGTTCCAAGTTCTGAAATCATTACAGCATTTTCGATTTTTATTTTTTCGTTTGGTGTAGTTAATGGATTGCGCTGACAATAAATTGCCGGAATACTGTAATTCTCAGCTAACTTTATTTTTGTTACTGAGGTTGTGTCTGTTACAAAATTTTTCAGTAATGTTTTATTGATTATATTTAATGAAGAACTATCATTGTGTGAAATGTAGAAGTTTAATCTGTTTGGTTTTTTATCAGTAGAATCTTCGATATATGCAGGAACAATGTTCGCATATATGTTGTATTTACCGGGTAAAAGATCCATTAATCCATATGCGACAGCTACTTTGGAAATATTAGAGGTGGATACAGGAATACTCTTTAAGTATTGGCCTCCGGAAATACCATATTTGTTATCAGTAACAGATATGGTATTCAGATTACAGTTATAGTGAAGCCGGTAAAAATTATTCTCACATTCTATCTTCTTTGTCTTATTTAAAACCATAGAATCCAGCATGTTAAGATGTCTGATGAAAATCGCACTTCCATTTGAAAAATTATTTATGGCTACAACGTTGTCTTCTTTAAATAAAGTTTGAGCATCGTACGGAATATTAAATGTTGAGGTTATAATACCGTTTACCGGTAGTTGCTTTATTGAAGGAGTGAAAAACTGATCGCGGACAATTCTCCATTTTATGTTTTCAACCAGTTTTGCACTATCTGTATTCTCTCTTGCTGCAAAGTATTTTGAATACAATAAATTGTAGGCTTCCTTGCATGCTTTATCATCAGGTATAGCGACTGTATAATCATTATCTTCATTATTTAATTTGCCCAGGTATCTGAGAACATCATTTACTGTATTGCCATTTTCATCTTTACTTAGCAATGACCTGACATAAGTTCTGAAAGTATCATAACCATCATTGATATTTGTCAAATTTAAAAACTCCCAGAGGTTCAGTCTGTAGGGTATTTCTTCATTAATTATATGAATATAGCTGCCTTGTGAACTAATATTTGATAAAGTGCAAACCATACCGTCAATAGTATATTTGTTTTCAGTTCGGGTATAAATCAGATATTTATTATTCAACATTTTTACTCTTTTGTTCTTAGCATCCAGTGTTGTGACTTTTTCATTTGTAATGTGATTTCTGAGCATTTTAATTATTGCAGTTGTATCATTATTATTATAAGTTGATATGGAAGAGTTTTCAGGTGCCCAGATTGTTTTATTATAAAGATATTTATCATAGCCGGCAATCTTTAGCAACTCTGCAAATTTACTCAGCTGTGGATATGATTGAATCTTCTTGTACACATTTTCGCTTCTTTTCATGTCATAATAATTAATAGGCTGGAATGTTATACTGTCGATAAGGTTTACCGCTCTTTGAAATACAATATTACCTGATTTGTAGAAGTATATGGTATCAGAAGCTGCATTTATTCTGCAACAAAATGTTATTGTAATGCAAGTAAAAATGATTAATATTTTTCTCATCACGTAAAAAATATGTATCAAATATAATATCATTTTTTTAATAAACAAAAAGAGCACCCTGAAGTCTTATTTTTCAGGATGCTCTTTAAAATTGATTTTATTTACAATCAATAATTTTCTTTTTCTATTTCAAAATAGGATTGCGGGTGCTGGCATGCAGGGCAGTTTTGAGGAGCAGTTTTGCCTTCGTGGGTGTAACCACAATTGCGGCACTGCCATTTAACCTTATCCTCGCGTTTGAAAACTTCTTCATTTTCAACATTAGCCAAAAGTTTCAGGTAACGGGCTTCGTGACCGGCTTCAGCCTTAGCGATAGCTTTATACATAACAGCGATTTCCTTGAAACCTTCAGCTTCAGCAATCTCAGCAAATTTAGGATATAAATCAGTCCATTCTTCATTTTCACCGGCAGCAGCAGCTTTAAGATTTTCAGCAGTAGTGCTTATGATGCCGGCAGGATAGCTTGCAGTGATTTCAACCACGCCACCTTCAAGAAATTTGAACATTCTTTTAGCATGTTCCTTTTCCTGATTAGCGGTTTCTTCAAAAATAGCAGCGATTTGCTCGTAACCTTCTTTTTTAGCAACACTTGCAAAATAAGTGTA
>CAZCPI010000196.1:941-5122 GCA_964500535.1 uncultured Bacteroidales bacterium | reverse complement strand
CTTTTTGAACTGATGGATAATCATATAGATACAATTTCCCTTCTTACCGGAGGGACATCATACATGGCTGGTCATGGTCAGCTAGCGGATGATTATATCAATAACCAGCCTGAAGGGGAGATAATAAACATTTTTGAAGTTGAAGAAAGCCGTCCAAATATATCATCCGAAATCTTTTCAACTGATGATTCAGGAAAAATAAAATCAAAATTTACCTCAATTAATAATCCTGATAATCACATTGTTTCACTAAATGAAACCAAGTCTGTTCAACCTGTATTGAACGATACTATTGATACTAAAAGGATTGTTGACCTGAACAGAATGCTTACGCTGAACGACAGATTCCGGTTTCAGCGGGAATTTTTTGGAAATGACTCTTCCAAAATGAATGAATGCCTGAATATTTTAAATGCTAAAGAGACCAGAGATGAAGCGGTTGAATATTTTAAAGAAGCATATCCTGAATGTGAAAAGTCGGATGCTTACGATGAATTCATTGAAATGCTCGGGAGAATGTTTATTAAAAAGAGATCCTGATTAATATGGCGAAATTATATATAGTCCCAACACCTGTCGGTAATCTTGAAGATATTACTTTCAGGGCTCTTAATGCCTTGAAAACATGTGATTTGGTTGTTGCGGAAGATACCCGGACCACGTCACATCTGTTTAAACATTTTGGTATTTCGACACCTATGCAGTCTCATCATAAATTTAACGAACATCAGACTGTTGGTCAGATATCTCAAAAGATTAAATCAGGATTGAATATAGCTTTGGTTTCTGATGCCGGGACTCCGGGTATATCTGATCCGGGTTTCTTGCTTGTCAGACAATGTATTGCAGATGGAGTAGAAGTGGAATGTCTGCCCGGGGCAACAGCATTTGTACCGGCCCTGGTCGTGTCCGGATTGCCAAATGACAAGTTTTATTTTGAAGGTTTTCTCCCTCAGAAAAAAGGTCGCAAAACAAGACTCGAAATATTATCTGAACTTGATGAAACATTTTTAATTTACGAATCGCCATACAGGGTCTTTAAAACATTGTCTCAATTGTCAGAGTTTTGTGGAGCCGATAGAAAGGTTTCGGTTTCAAGAGAGATAAGCAAGATATACGAACAAACTGTAAGAGGTACTTTGGAGGAAGTGGCTGAGTATTTTTCTGCTAATGAACCCAGAGGTGAGTTCGTGATTGTGGTTTCAGGAAAAACGGAAAAAAATAATAAGAAAGAAAAAAAGGTGTTTTCTGAATAAATAGTTGGTTTTTAAATAAATAAAAAAGATTAAAATTAAAGTAAGATGAAACGGATTTATTTTTCTGGGCATAAGAATCAGATTCCATTTGTCGGAATGTTGATATCTTTTATGATTATGTTGGTTGCTTTTGCTGGATGTAATTATAAATCCAACGCGTACAAGGATCTTGAACAGGAGAGAGACTCCCTTTTACTCGAGGAACAAAAAAAGACGGCTGAGCTTAAACAGATGATGGCTGTCATGAATCTCATAGAAGAAAACTTTGAAAAGATCAAGGAAGCCGAAAATTATGTCACATTCCAGACAACACAGGAGCAAATAACTGATGATGGCATGGATAGAATTGTTCAGGATATTGACTTAATAAGTAATACCTTGCTTGAAAATAAAAATCAGATTTCTAACCTTCAGAAGCAACTTGCAAAGAGTAAGACTGCTTCTCTTGAAATGAAGAGGCTGATTGAAAGACTTAACAAGAAGATTGATGAACATGCGGGTACAATTACTCAGTTGCAGGAACAACTCGCATTAAAGGATATAAGAATACAGGAACTGGATAACCTTGTTTTATCTCTAAATGATACTGTTTCAGCATTAAAGGGAACCGTGGCTGATAGAGAAGACAAAATTGTTCAGCAATCTGACAGAATGAATAAGGTATGGTTTGTATTTGGTACCAAAAAGGAACTTAAAGAACAGGATATTTATACAAGAAACGGACTTCTTGAGGAAGGTTTTAATAAAGATTATTTCCTGGAAGCCGATGCAAGAACATTAAATGAAATTTCACTTTACTCCAAAAAAGCAAAATTACTTACTAATCATCCTGTAAGCAGTTACGAATTTGAAAAGGTTGATGATTTTTTGGTTTTAAAGATTACAAATCCTGATAAATTCTGGGAAATTTCTCATTATTTGGTTATAGAAGTCAACTGATAATTTCGAATCCGTTTTTTGGATTTTATAAGCTCACATTGCACCAAGTCAGCATTTATGCCTGATTTGGTGCATTTTTTTTGCATTTTAACTAAAATTTTATCCTTTTCACATGGTTATAAAATAAATAAATATTAAATGTCTATTAATAATGTTTATCGTCGTTTGTTACATTTATATAAAACCGGAAATATTTCTGTGTGACAAATATCAGTATTGTTTAATTGTCGAATATGGTAAATAACTAATAATCAAACATTAATGAGATTACTGAAAATAAATATTTACGCATAATTATTCATATATGCAGTTCTTTGCTGAATTATGTGTTTATTTTACACATTTTAAGATTGAATTATTATCTGTTAAATGATATCAAAAAGTGTTTATATTTGTATATGGTTAAAATGCGTTAAATGCTGTTTAAAACGTTACAAATAAATCGAGAATGAACAAATTAAATGTTTAATTATGAGAAAACTGACATTTTTATTGGCTTGCCTTCTAGTGGCAAGTATAGGTTTGGTTAACGCTCAATCCAGGACTGCTTCAGGAAAAGTTCTTTCCGCTGAAGACGGACAGCCTGTGATAGGTGCTTCAATCAGTGTCAAAGGAGCTTCCGGGGTTGGTACAATAACCAATATGGATGGTTTCTTTACCCTGAATTTACCCGCCAATTCTAAGACTCTTGTTGTTTCATACATTGGTATGAAAACTCAGGAAGTTGAGGGTAAAGCAAATATGGTAATCCAACTTGAAAGTTCAAGTTCTGAACTTGATGAGATGATTGTCATTGCTTACGGAACTGCAAAAAGGGCGCAGTTCGTAGGCTCTGCTGCAACTGTTGATAATAAACAACTGACAGCGCGTTCAACATCCAACATTACTAACGCATTACAAGGAGCTGCTCCGGGTGTTCAGGTAGTTAATGGTAGTGGACAACCCGGTACCAGTGCAACTATAAGAATCCGTGGTGTCGGTTCTATCAACGGAGGTACAACACCTTTGTATGTAGTAGATGGAGCACAATATAATACGAGTGCATTGAATCTTCTTGATCCTCATGATATTGAATCTATGTCAATTTTGAAGGATGCTGCTGCAACTGCTATTTATGGTGCCCGTGGTGCTAATGGCGTTGTTTTGATCACAACCAAAAAAGGTGCAGCCAGTGGTGGTACAGCATCTGTTAGTGTTGATGCTAAATGGGGTAACAGCAGTCGTGCAGTACCTAATTATGATGTTATGAGTGATCCTGCAATGTATTATGAAACATTGTATAAGGCATTATATAATTCACGTGTGTATGCCGGTAATTCAGCAAGCGATGCATATGCATATGCTGATGCAAATATATTCGGTCAGACAGGTGCAGGATATCAGGTTTATACTGTTCCTGCAGGTGAACGTTTCATCGGAAACAACTTCAAGTTGAATCCAAAAGCAACTTTAGGTTATAAACAAGGAGATTATTACTATACTCCTGACAACTGGGAGGATGAAACATTAAACAGAAACAATCTTCGTCAGGAATATAACGTACAGATTTCAGGTAGTAACGAAAAAACAAATTATTATATTTCCGGTGGTTTCCTTAATGATCCGGGTCTTATAAGCGGTTCAGGTTTCAAACGTTATACTTTAAGATCGAATGTTGATTCACAGATTAAGACATGGTTGAAAGCCGGAGCAAATATCACTTATGGTTATTCAGATTATCAGAATCCGGGATACCAGACATCCTGGGGTAGTTCCGGTAATGTATTCTCAAATGCCAACCTTATGGCTCCGATTTATCCTTTCTTTGTGAGAAATTCAGATGGAAGCGTTAAAGTAGATGCTAACGGTTATAAAGTTTATGATACTGGTGTGACTACTTATAATACTCTTCCTATTGGAACTTACTACATTGAGTTTAACCAACTGGAAGGATTTTCATTAATTCCATCTGCTACTGTTGCTAAAGCAGAAAAAGTTTATGGTAGA
>CAZCPI010000196.1:0-931 GCA_964500535.1 uncultured Bacteroidales bacterium | reverse complement strand
CAGCACCGATTGCCTTCGTCCTGGTAGTGCACCAAGAGGAAACCATGCAATAAATCTTTTAATTGACCAGAATCATGACTATACAGATTATGTGAACAGCAACTTCTATTTATTGTTCACTCCTTTCTCCGGCTTCTCTTTTACTGCAAGAATTAACCCTTCAATAGCAAATGACCGTAGTAATAGTTTAAGTAATCCATTTTACGGAAGTCCTTCAACAGAAGGTTCTGTAAGTGTTTCACATCAACGTTACGTTACAATGAACCAGCAATATATAGCACACTACAAAAAATCTTTCGGTTTGCATAACTTTGAAGCGTTGGCTGGTTTTGAAAACTACACTTTCGTGCTTCAGAGTTTATCAGGCAGTAACGACCATATGCACGCTTCCTTTATTGCGGAATTAAGTAATGCTTATGGCACAGATCCTGCAAGTTCACGCGTTTCATCAAACAGCGAACACTATGCTACTGCCGGTTTCTTCGGTCGTTTACAATATGATTTCGGTTCCAAGTATTTCTTTAACGCTACTGTACGTCACGAAGGTTCATCACGTTTTGCTCCTGAGCAACGCTGGGGTACATTCGGCAGTGTCGGTGGTGCATGGATGATAAGCAGGGAAGATTTTATGGATGCAACAAATGAATGGTTACAGGAACTTAAAATTAAATCAAGTTATGGTACTCAGGGTAATGACCAGTTGAGAAACTATTATGCTTTCCGTGACTTGTACAATATTTCATATAACAGTACAACAGGACAATATAATCAGGTACTGAACAGTAAGGGAAATAAAGACCTGAAATGGGAATCACAGCAATTGTTTAATGTCGGTGCTGAGTTCTTGTTATTCAAAGAAAGACTAAGCGGTAGTGTTGAATATTTCAGCCGATTGAACTCTGATATGCTCTTCTCAATTCCAATGCCTCCG
>CAZCPI010000195.1:3048-5170 GCA_964500535.1 uncultured Bacteroidales bacterium | reverse complement strand
GCACAAAGCTCAATATATTTCAGGTCAGCAGCCTTATCCTTACCAATACCATAACTCTTGGTAGGAGTATTCACTGACATAAAAATGATATCTCCCTCACGAATTGCCTTCTTAATATCAGTCGAAAAAAACAGATTCCTACCCCTCGCGACCTTCACTATATCAGCCAGCCCCGGCTCATACACAGGCAAATCATCAAGATTATCAGAATTCCATGCCTCGATTTTCTTATCATTGACATCGACTATGGTCACCCTGATATCAGGACACTTCAAAGCAATCACAGCCATAGTAGGCCCGCCAACGTATCCCGCTCCGATGCAAGTTATATTCATAAATAAGCAATTTTACAATTAACAGTAAACCCTTTCAAAAGCAAACAACAAGTCAGCGACCAAATTGTTCAATCCCAAAAGCTTAAATCAACCACTTCCAAACCGGAACAAACTTAATGACTAAACCTTTAGATGTAATCTTCCGATTACAACTTTTCGACATACAATTTGCATTATCGCAATCTACATTACGGTAACTGCTATTACGATAACAAAAAATATCGATATGGAGGAATTCCGAATCTTTCTATTTACCACTCCCTTATAAACTTCCAGGCCGGCACCACTTCGATTTTCACCCCTTCCTTAACGAACACATCTTCGCTATCATACGTTACAATGATACGACGCCTGCACGACAGATGCTTTTGCATTTTCAGCAATGCGCCGACCTCACGTTCAAAAGTACCGTCGGTGTTATCCATGGCGTAACAGGATTGAAAGGCTATTTCTTCATCCGGAACGTAGAAATCGACTTCCACACCATGATTGTAGTAATAGACCTTGTCTTTAGTTCCATAATGACGTAAAAGAGTCATTCCCACGAGATTTTCCAACAAGGAAGTACGGACATCCAATGCTAGTACAGAAATGATGCCATTGTCGATAAAATAATATTTTGGACTGGTTATTTTTCCTGCCAGGTTGTCGGCGATATTACTTAACGGTAAAATCAAATAAGCTTCTTTTGCATATTCCAGATAGTTGATCACAGTCCCTTTTGCAATTTTCGTTCCAGTCGATGCGACAATGTTTGCAGCTCTGGTAAAGGAGACCGGCTGTTTTACACTTTCAGCTAATTTTCTGAATAACACCCTTAAAGCAAAGATATTTTCAATGCCATGCCGTGCGGCTATATCCCCCAGATAGACTTTTTGATAAAGGCTCATCAGATAGTCCCGCTTAACTGGCATTGTTGCACATTCGGGAAATGCGCCAAATCGGAAGTATTCTTCATAATGACGTTTAAGCGTGGATCTGCCTGTGGTTGTTGCAGTCAAATTCCCATCGGACGCATCGACGCTGTTGGCGGTCAGATATTCATCAAAAGAAAACGGAAACACCTCGCGTGTCATATAACGTCCTCCAAGAGTAGTTTCAACATCTTTTGATAACATCTTTGCATTACTCCCGGTAATGACAACCTTGTATTTATTGTCGGCCAGCCGGCGGGCGAATTTATCCCATCCTTCAATATTTTGAATTTCGTCAAGAAACAGCATCGGGCGTTTGGCGCTCAACTGTCCCTGTACTTCAAGAATAGCATTCAGATCTTCAATTTTCATGTCAGAAAGGCGTTCATCTTCAAAATTGATATAGACCATATCATCCCAGGTATAGCCTTCCCTGATCAGTTCCTGTATTCTGCCGTATAAAATATATGATTTACCGGCTCTGCGAATACCAACCAACACCTGCCGGTCAAACTCATCGAGCCTGACATTCCTTGGAATCACATGGTGTCTCATTACCTCCGTGCGATTCTCCAATATGATTTCCTTAATGATTTCCTGACTCACCATAGCTTATTGTTCAATAAACCGAACAAAATTAAACATATTATGTCGAATATACAAAACAATATCAAAAAAATCACCGGTAAAAATAACCTGAAATATCATTCTAATCCAACACCTCATACGGTGAGTTTTTGCTCTTGAATTCAGGGACTATTTTTTTCATCGTCCTTACCAGCTCCATAAGATCCGGCTTATAAGCCAGCTTAATAAGTTTATCCATAGATTTCACAACTTCTTCATAATCATACTGCTTCACACTGGCCACCA
>CAZCPI010000195.1:0-3038 GCA_964500535.1 uncultured Bacteroidales bacterium | reverse complement strand
ACTATTGGAAAGACTAGCGATCCCGATTCAAATTCTGAGATAAAAGGATCTAAAAAAACGCCCGGTTAAAGGCGTTTTACAAATATCAGTTCAATCCAACACCTCATACGGTGAGTTCTTACTTTTGAATTCAGGCACTATCTGCTTCATGGTACGGACCAGCTCCATCAGATCCGGCTTATAAGCCAGCTTAATAAGTTTATCAAGAGATTTGACAACCTCGTCATAATCATACTGCTTCACACTGGCCACCATGATTTTATTGTGAGTAGTAGGCAGATTGTTTTCCTCAGAGCAGAGCAGCTCCTCATAAAGCTTCTCCCCTTCCCTGAGACCAATAAACTTAATCTCAATATCCCTTTCAGGCACCATGCCCGCCATCTCAATCATACGTCTTGCGAGATCAACTATTTTGACAGGCTTACCCATATCAAAAACATAAATTTCGCCGGTCTTTGCAAAAGATCCCGCCTCAAGCATCAGGCGACAAGCCTCGGGGATAGTCATAAAATATCTGATAATATCAGGATGAGTCACAGTCACAGGACCACCCTTCTCTATTTGATTCTTAAAATGAGGTATCACAGAGCCGTTAGAGCCAAGCACATTACCAAAACGCGTCGTAACAAAAATGGTCTTCAGCCCTTTCTTCTGACAATCCAGAGCCAGCGACTGCACATAAATCTCGGCAATGCGCTTTGACGCACCCATTATATTAGTAGGATTCACAGCCTTATCAGTAGAAACCATGATAAACCTCTCTATACCATACTTCACGGCAAAGTCAGCCACATTCTTAGTACCCATGTCATTACAAAGCACAGCCTCACAAGGATTAAGCTCCATCAGAGGCACATGCTTATAAGCAGCAGCATGATAAACCACCTGAGGATTAAACTTCCTGAACACAAAATCCAGTCTGTCAGTATTTCTTACATCCCCTATGATAGGTACAATATCAGCATCAGGAAACTTCTGCTCCATCTCAAGCCTCAGACTATGCAAAGGCGTCTCAGCACTATCATACAAAATCAACCTGACAGATTTAAACTGAGTCAACTGCCTCACAAGCTCACTACCGATACTTCCCGCAGCCCCTGTCACCAGTATAGTCTTACCATCCAGCTGCTCAGATATCAGAGCCATATTAATACTAATCTCCTCCCTGCCCAGCAAATCCTCAAACTGAATAGGCTTCATTTTAAAAGCAATCTCACCACCCGGCTCTACATCTTCGATTGGAGGAGGCACCATAACAGAAATGCCCTTCTCCAGACATGCAGTCAAAAACTCCTGCTCATCCTTCACCGCCTTGTAGTCAGGGAAAAGCAGCACAGCTATCTCCTTCTTAAACATCTCCTTATACACATTCTCAAAAGCAAGATTGTAGATAGACAGATTTTGCAGATGAGTCTTTTTAACACCGTGATTTCTTACGACGAAACCCTTAACATTAAAATCCCTCTTGCCGCTTTTGTTCACCCATTGCATCATAGCAACACTGTGCGGGCCTATACCATAAATAAAAGTATTCCTCTGATTTTTCCTCACATAAGAGTTTGTCAGCGAGTACAGCATTATCAGCCAGTACCGCAGGAACATCATCAGAATAAAATTGAGTAGAAACAGATTGAGTATGAAGAAAAACGGATATTCCACGTTAATATCCATAACGTAAATAACCGTAAGCAACAAAAGATTAGGTATCAGAAGAGATAAACAAATCTTGCCCAACTCCTGAAAAAGCAGATGCCTCGTAAGCTCACGATATGTCTGAAGTAAATAAAACGACACATAACTAAACACGAAGTACAGAGTACCCATCAGTATAAGATCGCCCCTGGTCAAATCAGAAGCCTGATACCTGTTATGAAGACTTTCAGTAAGGTAAGCCGCGAGTAATGTCATTACCAGATCCATAACCAGTACTACCCAGCGATTTTTCAAAGAAAAATCTGATAATATCTTAAGATACTTTCTGAATATAGTCATGAATTTATTCATACCGCACGTATTTATTCTCCATCAAAAGTAATAATATTTTATCTGTTTGCAAATAAGCTGACCAATCTTTCATGATCATCCTGATCCTTTATTACAAAAGATCTGCCTTTAACCTCCCAACCACACAGTAAAGTCTTGCCACGCAACCATAAAGGGATCTCAGCTAAAGAACTAAAACTCAATCCTTCCTTAATCGCATTATAAAGCATTCTTTGATCAGCCCCTTTGAAAAAACAAAGTTGAATTGCAGCCAGATTGGTCGGAGGCACCTGAGGCCTGTTATGCATACATATAATTTCACTACTGCTGTCTACATTTATCACAAGAGAATTCTGCAATTCCGCTATGCAAGGATTATAATTGTAAGCTATACAAGATTCACCTTTATACATGGCATGCACCAAAAAATCCCTTATTTTAAAAGTAAAAACAGAATCACAATTTACTACAAGCAAATCTTCATCATTACTCAAATTTTCTATCGAGTATAAAATATCCTGAGCATTCCTGTAACTATTATCCGTATCAAGAGTGCCATCGTTTATTATCACAATATCATTCTTAAGGTGAAACCTTGCCTTCCAGGCAAGGAAATAAGGGTAAAGCAACTTGTTGGTTATCACAATATGCTTAGTAACGAGCTCGATCTCATCTATCTCGTGCACAAACCTGCCAATAACAGTCTTACCCCCTACCTCCAGCAAAGCCTTAGGATAAACCTTAGACAACGGATACATCCAGTCCGCCACACCTGAAGCCAGATAAACAGCTTTCATGATATAATTATTTCAGAATATCGATTTAATTTTTAAGACATCCTAATGGAACAATCAGAATTCCATCGTCACGCCGATATGCATAATTTCCTGTGGCCGTAAGTATCATCATAAATGAAGGTGCCCTCATCTCACCGGTATCAATTTTTGAGGCAAAGGCAGTCAAGGTTCTCACTCCTTCATTTATCAGGGTCTCGCCTCCTAGTTTGATTTCAATCAATCCGTATTTTCCATTGCGGAGATGAATCACCGCATCAC
>CAZCPI010000194.1:0-5187 GCA_964500535.1 uncultured Bacteroidales bacterium | reverse complement strand
CGAAATCCATTCTTGGCTGCATTATTCCTCCTGCACCATATTCCAGCAATGCCGGTTTCAGGATTCTTGACGGACACTTTGAAACACAAAGATGACATGCTGTGCAATGTTTCAGAAGATGTTCAGCGCTTATTGATCCCGGAGGACTTAACGGGTGTTTTTTCTTGTAAGAAACTCCGGGTAAAAGCTTTTTAGCTCCTTCTGCCATGCTTTTAACGGGAGTTAGTAATGAAGCTGTAGCAAGTACTGTAAGGAATGTCCTTCTTGATGTATCAGCTTTTTCAAAAGAGTCAGAACTATTTTTTTTATCATCGGCTTTTTCCCTTGTAGGTAGCACAAACTTGTAACTTACCCCATTTCTTTTACACGATCCGATGCAATCAAAGCAAGCGACGCAACGACTTGAATCTACTATTTTGTTTTTACTGTCAATACAGGAAGCTTTGCAATCTTTTTCGCATTTTCCACAACTTGTGCAAACGGTTTCATCAATCTGTATCTTCAGAAAAGAAAGTTTTGACAAATATCCCAGGATTGTACCTACAGGGCATACTGTATTACACCAGGTACGTCCGTATAATGCAGCAAGTATAGTAACAGTCAAAAATGTAATAACTGCAATTAAAATTGAAACCAGTCCTCTTGAAATAATTTCAACATTGTAGAATGTGTAATTGCCGAAATGGTTAAAAATTGAAGAGAGTACATTGTTGCTGGCAACATAAACGGGACTAAACAAATGAGTTGATATCCTGCCATAGGCACTGTATGGATCCAGTATACTCAATATTATGGTTAATCCCGAGAAAAATGAAATAATGGTAAGGGCAAGTATCAGAAGTCTCAATATCCTTTTTTCTCCTGAATACTTGTTTTTCTTTTTGGGTCTGATTCTTTTACCGATGCGGTATATCAAATCCTGGAATATGCCCAGAGGACAAATTACCGAACAATAAATCCTGCCAAAAAACAAAGTCATTAGTAACAGTATTCCGGTTATAATCAGACTGTGAGCCAGTAATGCCGGTACGAATTGTATATCAGCCAGAGGCATCCTGTTGACTGGAATTAGTCTGGTGAAATCCAGAAAGAAAAAGGTGAGAAGCACAAAGCTGATTATAGCCAGTACCTGCCTTATTTTTTTTAAAACCATTTTTAAATGCTTATTCTCTTAACGTTTAATTTTTCAATTGCCATTGTGCCAAGTTTCAGATTCTCGGCTTTTTTTACGTGTTCAACTGACTCCAGAGGCATTTTTTCAATTTGATTGAAAAACTTTATCGCGGCAGTATCGATTGCTACTATGTCTCTTGACATGAACAAGGCTTTGGCTTTGTGGACATCAGAAAGTGAGCGGCCCCGTGGTCCGTTAGTTTTCATAACACGATATGCATCAACAACATGAAGTACAGCAGGTTTGTTTATTGAGCAAATGTCGGCAATGCATTGTTGCAGGTCACTTCTGTGAAATACTCCTCTGTCCCAGACTATTCCCATATGATTTTTCATAGCGATTGACATTTGAGCACCACCATGGTTCTTCAGAACGGGTACATTAATCCAAACATCTGCATCAAGTATGGCTGTATGAACTTTTGCTTTTTTCAGCTTCACTCCGTTTGGTATAGCAACTTCTCTGTAATAAGATTCTTCAGCAGCAGGGAGCACTTTTGCACCAGCCTCCTTAGCTGCTTTTTCAATTCCGCTGTTTGCATAACACTTTCTCCAGTCATCGCATGTGTGGTCAAATACATTGACTTCACTAGCTCCGGCCTTAAAACATTGTCTGACAATTTCTGCAACAAGTTCTGGGTTTGTATTTCCTGCATATTCCGGAGTCTTGTCCCAACCGATATTCGGTTTGACAGTTACTTTCTGACCTTTTTTGACAAAAGCACCCATTCCTCCCATTTCTGCGATTGCTTTTCTGAACATTTCGACAGGTTCGCCACCCATTACGGCGACCATGTCATAACCACCTGCTTTTGTTTTGACAGTTTTCTGAGCCAGAATATCCATTCCGTCACTGACTTTGATAACTGAAGCAACTCCTGTTATGGCTGCAGCTTTTAAAAAATCTCTTCGCTTCATATGTCACTTTTTATTTTACCGGAAGTGTTTAATCCCGAATTATTTGATTAGCTAAATTTAAAAAACAAAACGACATCATAAATCATTCTGAAGATTAAAGATGTTATAATTTGCTAAATTCGTGGATTGAAAATAATCAATTACGTTTTTGACAGTTAATTTGTAATAAAGTTCAAAACCAATGTCCTTAAAAAAAATATTATTAACCTTTTTGTTGAGTGTCCCATTTTTATGTTTTGTAAAAGGTGCTGAAAAATCTGCTGATTATTGGCATGGTGTAAAAAGAGAATTGCGTTACAGGCCTGTTGGCAGCGGTTTCTCAATAACTAACGGAAACAAAAGATTTTCGAGAGCAATTTACGGGACTAATTCAGATTTCAGATTTGAAACCAGTGATTATCCTGAAGTAGGTCTTTATATGCCTAATTTCGGAGGCAGCATGTACTTCGCGGTTTCAACAAAAGATACTGTTATTTGGGTTAAAGATTTATACATAGTTGAATCTTATTTTGAGTCCGGTATAAGGAAATGGTTACTGGCAGACTCAAAGATAATTGGAAAAGGGAATATTGAAATTTCAGCACTTGCCCTTAGTGATGGAGACGGTCTTGTAATTAAAGTGAAATCCAATAAAATACAGAAAGATTTGAAGTTGGTTTGTGTTTTTGGCGGGGCAAATGATAAACGGTTTTCGAGGAGCGGTGATATTGGCGCTGACCCGGTAAACAGTTTTTATATTGAACCCGAAAAATGCAGAGGGAATATTTACAAGCTGAATGGAAACGAATTTAATCTGGAGTATGGCAAAAACAGGAAAATTATAAAAGGTATTTTTCCGCCTGAAGCATCACTTAGTGTACATGACGGAAGTTTAATAACAAATCCTTTTGATTTGATAAAATCAAAAGCTTCAGATTTACCTGTAATTGTCTCTGCAATTTCACTTGGCATGGGAGATTTTAATATTTCACTATACAATCCGTTGCAGAGCAAGGAAGCTGATTATACAAATTTGGAAAAGTGTTATCAGGCCGCGGATAATTACAGGAAAACTATTTCAGGAAGGGTTAAAGTGAATACTCCCGATCCATTTATAAACACTCTTGGTGGTGTTTTAGCCGGTGCCGAAGATGCAATATGGGAATCACCAGGCTATTTGCATGGAGCAATAGGATGGAGGGTGCCCCTTACTGGATGGAGAGGAGCATATGTTGCTGATGTTTTTGGTTTCCACGATAAAGCAAGATTACATTTTGATGCGTATGCAGCATCTCAGGTTAAGAATGTCCCGGTAATATATCCTCATTCACAGGATTCAGCAAGCAATCTTGCCAGATCAGAAAAGAAGTGGGGCACTCCGATGTACAGCAACGGCTATATTTGCCGCAACCCGAACAGTACAAAAGATATGCATCATTATGACATGAACCTGGTGTATATTGATCAGTTACTTAGTCATTTGAACTGGACAGGCGATCTTGAATACGCGAAAAAGATATTTCCTGTTATCAAGAGCCATCTTGCATGGGAAAAAAACACATTTGATCCTGATGATGACGGACTTTATGATGGTTATTGTTGCATTTGGGCTTCTGATGGGCTTCAGTATAATGGAGGTGTTGCAACACATTCATCTGCATATAATTACAGAGCTAATCTTCTTGCAGGTCAGATAGCCGGCAAAATCGGGGAGGATGGCAGTATTTATAATGCTGAGGCCGCAAAAATACTCAAAGCAATTAATGAAAATCTATGGTTGAAGGATAAGGGCTGGTGGGCTGAATTTAAAGATAATATGGGCTACAGGAAAGTTCATGAAAATGCAGCCGTATGGACAATCTACCATGCAATTGATTCAAAGATACACGATCCGTTCAAGGCGTATCAGGCTACAAAGTATATTGATAATAATATTCCTCATATTCCTGTTTTAGCTGAGGGGCTTAATGATATCTCAAACTATGTGGTTTCGACTTCAGACTGGCAACCTTATATTTGGTCAATTAACAATATTGCTTTTGCCGAAGTTGCGCATACAGCTCTGGCATACTGGCAGTCAGGAAGATCTGAAGAAGCATTTAAACTTTTCAAGGGAGCATTACTCGATGCCATGTATCTGGGTTCAGGCCCCGGAAATATCACTCAGGTATCTTTTTATGATGCTGCCAGAGGTGAAACCTATCGGGATTTTGCAGATCCTGTAGCTTGCGCGGCAAGGGATCTTGTTCAGGGCCTGTTTGGTATTAATCCTGATCTTATGAATGATAAGTTAGTGGTACAACCCGGTTTCCCCCGGGAATGGAATCATGCTTCTCTCGTGACTTCAAATTTCTCGTTCAGTTTCAAAAGAAAGGGTAACAGCGATTATTATAATATATGCCCTAAACTTCGTAAAGATGCAAATCTGATATTTAAGCTTGATGCCATTAAAGACAGAATTTTGAAGATTAAGGTAAATGGCAGGGAAACCGGTTACAGTATAGATGAGTATTCTGTTGGCAGACCTGTTATTATTATTGATGCAGGTAAATCTGAGGTATATAATATTGAGGTCGTATGGGGAGGTAATAATCCTGATCTTGAAAAGAAAACTGAACATGTTACTTCAAATGATGTAAATTATATTACTACACCTTCGAATTCTACTGAAATATATGATCCGCAAAAGACATTAATCATAAAAGAGTATCAGAAGAATTATATTGAAGCTTTCATCAAAGGGGCAAAAGGTAACAAAACTGTTTTTTTCAAGGTTTCACAAGGTTCAATGACATGGTGGAAACCAATGGATCTTATTATTCATGATGTATTTGAGGTCGAAAACGATTACAATTCCAATAGTCTTGATTTTACAGTAAGTTCTTTAGTCGAAGGAGGTGTCTATGGTAAAATGACAATCAATGAAGATACTTTGAATCCGGTATTTTGCAAGCTTGCAAAATATGAGTACAATTCTTACTCAATTGGTGATAACCTCCCGGTATTCGGGACTAATACCCTTCACTTAAAGACATATTTTAAAAGAGATACCACCATCAATATAACCAACTGGAATATTATTAACCCTCTGGGTATGGTTTACGAGAAAGTCAATCT
>CAZCPI010000193.1:0-5187 GCA_964500535.1 uncultured Bacteroidales bacterium | reverse complement strand
GAAGCAATTTTTGTCCACTACGTCATGTTTTGACGTAATGGATACTTATTTTCCCGCGTGTCAGAACTGGACCCTTGTTTGCAGAAATATTATAAATGAAGAAATATGTAGGCGGTAATATTGATTCACGGGCTATTGCTGGATGGATGCGCGATGTTATTTGAGAAGAGAAAATGAGGAGATCACATTCTGTTTTTCTTCATGAAATATTTGAGTATTCTTGAATAAGTGCTAATTTTACATATCACTGTTCCAGAAATAGTTATATTGTTCATATGTACGCACAAAACGTCGATTTATTTAACAACCGTAATCTTCGATTTTGGCATAATCAATTTGCTTGATCTCCAAGGATAGAAGAACTAATATAAATTCAATATTAAAGTGTACATCACAACTTTAAATGGTATACAACCGTGACAAGAAAAGCAGAGTGGATTTTTCATTTTTAAATAATATAAGAGATGAATTCACAAGAATTTCTAGAAGAATTGAAGAAATTGGATTTCATGGCATTAGTAGACATGTATTTAGAGGCTAAGACAGGTCTACATCATGCATTATACGAATGTCCATTAGACATAGTATCTAAAGTAAAAGAATTAGATGACCTTTTTTTATCTGGGATAAACGTTCCGGTTGAGGATTCAGTTAAAAATCTTGAGGACATGTGTAAAACAGTTGAGGATAACGGAGAAGTATACAAAATATTAGATGATGAAAAGTATGAGAAGTTGATTGGACAACTTGAAGATATTGGGAATGAGCAAATTAGGAAATTGAAGAAGATGATGGATACTACCTATAAAGACAATGAGGAAAGGAAAAAAGAGATAATGGACTACATTGTGAGGGTAGAGATGGCTATGATGAAAGCTAGAACTTGGGGATAGGTCATAATAGATGGCTATTTTAAAGCCACATAATACTATTGCAAATCCAGATCAAAGGGCATATTTAATAAAAAACGATTTAAAGAGAGTCCCAAATCCAAAGATCTTGGGGAGGCAGAAAAACTGTAAATGATAAATATTGTATGGGAACGAAGGATAAAAAATGTGCCTACGCCATCGGAATGTTGAATAAATAAAAGAAGATTTGAGTGAGATGAAAAAAAGTAAATATACACAGATCTTTAGTTACCTTAAAGAATTCTCCAAACTTAGGAGTAATCCAGTCCGTGACATTGACACTCAAGAATCACAGTACCCAGAGAAATTTTGGCTAAATGACATTCCTGAGAATGAGCTTTTTGAAAACATTATTAGGTTTGGCTTCAATGAAAACAGTGATTATTGGTTAAAAATAAGAAAGCCAAAAGAACCAGTAAAGCCAGAATTTGCCAAGCTTTCAGACACCTTGGAGAAATGGATTGATCCACCAACATTATTAACTTACGATGACGAACCCAGATTAAAAGAAACACTTGAAGACAACAGAGTAACAGTTTCAATTAAAGATTACCCAAAGATTCAAAACGAATTAAAACATTATATAGACAAAAAATGGATTGATGACCTTATAGAATATAATGAGAGAATAGAAACATACAACATTGATTATGAGAAGTATGAAAAATTAAATACTATTTACAAACAACTTTTCCGAATATTTAATAAAGCTCAACAGTTTGGAGAGGAGTATGAATTGGTGATTGGTGTAGGGCTATTGAACTTCAAGAAAAATGATGAATGTCCGAGAATCTTTAGACATATTTTAACTCAAAGAGTAGATATAAATTTCGTATATTCTCTCAAGAACTCTCAAATTGCAATCTCACCAAATTTGGAATCCGCCCCACAAATCGAAACCGATTCAATCCTTGACTTGTATGACCAATTTGATTCACAAAATATAATTGATGCTGAAAAAGCGGTAGAGAATTTCATTAAAGAAAAAAACATAGAGACTATTTTTGACCAAATAGAAGATGCTCTACAAATATTTGCAGAAAGAGTATCACCCGATGGTAGTTATACCCACTCTATCGAAAAGCCAAGTAGAACTCCTTCAAAACCAAATATTACATTTTCTCCTGCTTTATTGTTAAGAAAGAGGAATACACGGTGCTTTACGGCTTTATATGAAAAAATTTTAGCGAATATTGAGAATAGTGAAGATTTCCTTGAAATCCCAACAATCAATGACCTCATAGAAATTCCTACAAATGTCGAATCTGAAACCAAATCACCAGATAACTCAGTCTGCTCTCAATTTGAGCCATTATTTTTCCCAAAGGAGTATAATGATGAACAATTAGAGATAGTAGAAAAAACAAAAAAGAACAATAAGGTTCTTGTGCAAGGCCCTCCAGGGACCGGGAAATCTCATACTATCGCCAATTTGATTTGTCATTTGCTGGCAAATGGAAAAAATGTGTTAATTACAGCTTATACAAAAAGGGCATTAGAAGTTTTGAAAGATAAGCTTCCCCCTGAATTTCAGGACTTGGCAGTTAACGTGTTAAGTGGCGATTCATCATCTATCCAAGATTTACAATCAAGTGTTAATACTATAAACGATGAACTCTCGAGGGCGAATCTTACAGAGTACCAATTGCAGATTGAAGATTTAGACAAGGAAATCAAGAAAACAAGAGAACTTATTGCTGAGTTCTCAAAAAGGATTGTTGAGATTAAAGAGAATGCCACAAGAAAGCAGACAATAAATCAGAATTACAATGGAACATTAACTGAAATTGCTGAAGTTCTTGAAAGTGATGCCAAATTGTTTGAATGGTATAAAGATGATTTTAGCAATACCGAAGATGATGAATTGCTCTCCAAGCTTACTGAATTCATCTTGCTTCATGAAAATTACGAGCAAATTGAAACAGATGATTTTAATTATGAAATTCCAGAAATCAACAAAATACTTTCTCTTAATCAGTTAACTGAATATGCAAGACTTACTAACAAGCTCGCCAATGACTTTCCAAAAGATGAAGACCTGGAAATTTCTTGTTCAGATTTTGATGAAATAACTCTACATCTAAAGGAGCTTCAAAAGATTTACAACGAAGTAGATACATTACAGATTGACTTTACTCGTGATGTTATCAGTTCGTCTCTGAATGGCAGAAAACAGGAATGGCAACAAATCCTAAATCAATCCAAAACAGTACTTGAACGGTTCGAATCCTCTGATTTGAGAAAGATTGATAAAGATGTAGAGGTTTCATACCCTCAAGGCAAAAGTTTAAAGCAACTTAAAAACGATGCTCAAATAATTTTCTCCTATTTAAACGAGGGGAATTCACTATCAGGACTTTCTTTTGCTATCAAAAAACCGTTTCTGCCAAAATCGATAAAAGAACGTTTATATTTTACTGAATTGGTGCATGTAAATGGGAGTCTTTGTGATACTGTTGAAGAGTTTGAAGTAGTACTGAGGGATATTTCTTTTCAACAGGACTTTATCGAGTTATCAGAAATTTGGAATAAGGAAATACCAAAAGAAAACACATTATTTAAGAAATTTTCTTTTTTCAAAAATATCCATAATGAAGTTCAACGCCTATTAGAGTTAATTGAAAAAGCAAGAGTATCAAAATCTAGTATTGAAACGAAAAACAGTTTGCAAATAAAGCTATTTGATAAAGAAGATCTAGACACCTCTATATTAAAAAGTCAGTATAGTAAGGTACGTGAAGGTATATCCGAGTACCATGATTTAGTTAGTCAAGCTATAGAATACCTTAATGACGCTAACCTTCACCCAATTAAAGAGAGAATCATTGAATCTTATAAGAAATTGGATTATCACGTTTATGGTGAGTTACTTCATCAGCACGATAAATTGACTGACAAAAAAAAGGATTTTCTGAATTTCAAAAATCTTCATTCACAACTTTGTTCTAAAATCCCATCTACGATACAACTTGTAGAAAATAACACCTTTTCAGTCCATGATATACATAAGTTAAAACAAGCCATCTATTTCAGGGACGCTCAGCACCAACTTGAAAAGCAGATGGATTTTAATTATGAAAATCAGCTCATTAGATTACTCAATGAATCAGAACAAAAAGAAAGAAGGCTTATCGCACAGCTTGCCTCAAAGAAGGCATGGTATAAAGTTATAGAAGATCTTCAGCAAAACCGTTTTTTAAGAAAGCATTTAAATGCTTGGGTAATGGCGGTCAAGAAAATTGGAAAGACTGGGAAAGGCAAAAGAGCAATCAAGTTTCGAAAAATTGCCCAACAAGAAATGGAATATTGTAAAGATGCTGTACCATGTTGGATTATGCCTTTATATAAGGTTGCAGAAACAGTTCAGCCAGAACAAGAGATGTACGATTATGTTATTATTGATGAGGCAAGTCAACTTGGGCCTGATGCAATATTTCTGCTCTACATTTCCAAAAACATTATTATTGTTGGAGATGACAAACAGACTTCTCCTGAATATATTGGCGTGGATGCAAATACAATGACTCCCTACATAAAGCGTCATCTGGATGGAATTCCATTTTCAGATTATTACGGAACGGAATCCAGCTTTTTTGACCTTGCTAAACTTTTCTGTGATGGAGTTATTGTCCTGAGAGAACATTTCAGGTGTATGCCTGAGATAATTGAATTCTCAAACCGTTATTTTTATACTCCAGAAGGAAAAGGACTTTACCCACTTAAACAGTATTCAGAAAACCGTCTTGAACCATTAGTTACACAGTATTGCGCAAAAGGTTACACAGAAGGAAGTGGTGCAAACATAATAAATGAACCTGAGGCTATCCAAATTGCTGAAGTAATAGGCAAACTAGTTGAAGACGAAAAATATAAACGAAAGACATTTGGAGTAATAACACTCCAGGGAAATCAACAAGCAAGTTTGATTGAAAACCTTCTTTTGAAAAGAATTGGAGAACAAGAATTTCACAAACGAAAAATTATTTGCGGAAACTCAGCCTCTTTCCAAGGTGATGAAAGGGATATAATTTTTTTGAGCTTAGTTACGGCTCACAATCACAAACGGTCTGCGCTTGTAAAACCTGAAGACGAAAGAAGATTTAATGTTGCTGTAAGTCGAGCCAAGGAGCAGATATGGCTATTCCATTCGGTACAATTGGACGATTTAAACAATAAAGATGACTTACGATACAAATTATTAGACCATTTCAAAAATTACAATTCATACCAACCAATTTTCCATACACCGATTGAAAGACGAATAGGTACACAACCT
>CAZCPI010000192.1:0-5193 GCA_964500535.1 uncultured Bacteroidales bacterium | reverse complement strand
GATTCATAAAGCCTTTGGGCTATCATCATTGTTTGTGAAACCGAAAATCCCAGTTTTCTTGAAGCTTCCTGCTGAAGGGTCGATGTTGTGAAGGGTGGAGCAGGTGTTTTCTTCCCTGGTTTAGTAGTGATACTGTCAATAAAGAAGTTAGCTTCACTTAATTTTTCAAGAAATTTTTTTGCTTCTTCTTTGGTTTTTATTCTGTTTGTTAATTCAGCTTTTAAAATTTGTTCTTCTCCTGAAAGGTTATTCAGAATAAAATTTACAGATACCTTAAAACTGGCTTCGGTTTCAAATTTCTGGATTTCTCTCTCTTTTTCAACTATTAGTCTTACTGCAACAGATTGTACGCGACCTGCTGATAAAGATGGCCTTATTTTTTTCCATAAAATTGGTGAAAGCTCAAATCCGACAATTCTGTCAAGAACCCTTCTTGCCTGTTGCGCATCCACCAGATTGATGTCAATGGCTCTGGGATGTTTAATAGCATTTAAAATGGCATCTTTGGTTATTTCGTGGAAGACTATTCTTTTGGTTTTTTGTTGATCCAAATTAAGAACCTCAGATAAATGCCACGCAATAGCTTCTCCCTCCCGGTCTTCATCGGAAGCCAGCCAAATCACTTCTGAATCTTTAGCGTTAGCTTTGAGTTCACTTACAACCTTCTTTTTATCTGGTGAAATTTCATAAATGGGTTTGTAGTTGTTTTTCATATCAACTCCAAAATCCTTTTTCTGTAAATCACGTATATGCCCAAAGCTGGACATGACTTTGAAATCTTTACCAAGGAATTTTTCAATAGTCTTCGCTTTGGCAGGAGACTCTACTATCACCAGGTTCTGTTGCATCGTTAAATTTTTATCACATTAATTTTCAATGTGGCGCAAAATTATAAAAAACAATATACAAAGTTTGCAAATCGGGTAAAATTACTGCCCGTTTCGTTGAATAGTGTTAATTTTTAACACAAAAACAGGACTTTTCATTCAGGGTCTAAAAAGGAAGACTTGATTTTTTTGTCTTCATACCAGCTGGCATAAAACTGATAATTGTCAGAAATCCTTTTGTTTATAGTCAATGTCTGCTCAGGATCAGCTTTTTTTACAAATTTCGCCGGAACCCCTGCATAAATACAGTAAGGCTCGACTACAGTATTGCTTAAAACCACTGAACCGGCAGCAACAATTGCGCCTTCTCCGATTACGGCATGATCCAGGACTACAGACCCCATGCCGATAAGTGCATTGTTCTCAATTTTTGCTCCGTGAATTGTTACATTATGACCTATCGAAACATTATCACCAATTTCAATTATTGATTTTTGATATAAAGTGTGCAGGACCGATCCATCCTGTATGTTGACATTATTGCCTATACGTATTGAATTTACGTCACCTCTCAGAACCGCATTGAACCATATGCTGCAGCCATTACCCATTATTACATCTCCGATAACAGTTGCATTTTCAGCTAAAAAGCAATTTTCTCCAAAAACCGGAGTGAAACCACGAACAGATTTTATTAGTGCCATACCTTATATATATAATGTTAATCAAATTTTTCTTGTTTTGTTTTTCAACCATTCGGTTTCTTTGTCATTTAAGAATGGTGAAAGAGTATCGAATATTCTCTTGTGATAATCATTTATCCAGTTAATCTCTTTTTCATAGAGAATGGATTTGTCAATACAGGATAATTCAAGAGGTATTAATGTAAGAGTTTCGAAACCAAAGAATCTTCCGTATCCCGCGTCTGCTTTTTCAACGCAAAGTATTACATTTTCGACTCTGACTCCGTATTTGCCGGTCCTGTATAGCGCAGGCTCGTTTGACATTATCATTCCAGGCTCAATTGTTACGGGATTTTCATTCATTCTGATGCTTTGAGGACCTTCATGTACATATAAGCAATGCCCGACTCCATGTCCTGTGCCATGTAGATAATTAAGACTCCTTTTCCAGATATATTGTCTTGCCATAATGTCAAGTTGAGTACCTCTTGTGTTTTCAGGGAATATAGTTTCGGTCAGACCTATTACTCCTTTAAGCAGACATGTATAATCAAGTTTGAACTCATCTTCTGGCTCTCCGTTCAAATATATGGTCCTGGTTACATCAGTTGTTCCATCCAGAAAATGTGCACCCAAATCCATAAGCAGTACACCCTGGCCTTTAACTGTATATGCAGTACCACGCTCTGCTTCATAATGAACAATCGCTCCGTGATCCCTGAATGAAATAATCGGAGCAAAGCTTTCACATAAGTATTCTCCCTGTTCTCTTCTGAATTTTTCAGCCATATCACTGATGTCTACTTCGTCAGGAGAATCCTTATCGTCTGGTCTTCCATCTTTAGTAACTGATTCGATCCACATCAAAAGTTTTGTCCATGCAACGCCATCTTTAATCATAGCCTTTCTGAATCCATTAATTTCGGTTTCATTTTTTCTGGATTTCAGAGTAGTTACCGGGCAGATACAATCAATTATCGCACATGATTTGTCAAGACTTTGATATACTTCATGATTGTTTCTTGATTTGTCAAATAAAATGTTGCGGTTTTTAAGTTTAGAAATGAAATTGTAATAATCTTCATATTCATGTATTTGAATTCCACTTTTATTGAAATGTAAAATGACCTCCTGATTCAGCTTGTGGTTTCCAATGAATATATGAGCCGTTTCCATATCAACGTAGGCAAAGCAAATGGCTACCGGATTGAATTTAACATCTACTCCTCTGAAGTTATATAACCAGGCAATATCATCAAGAGATGCAATTGTCATACTGTCAGATCTCATAGAAGACATGATTTCCCTTAATCTTGTCAATTTTGAATTTACTGATTCTCCGCTTTTTGACTCTGGGAAAACTATTACCTTCCCGTCAGGAGCTGGAGCTCTGTCTCTCCATACTTCAGAATACGGATGAAAATCGGATACTAATCTTATTTCTCTGGATTCAAAAAACTTCCGGAGTCTTGCGGCTTCATTTTCTGAAAACATTGATCCATCAATTCCTGCGTTCTTATATCCCTGATCGTATATCCAGTCTTCAATGGCAGGAGTGCCGGGTACTGCCAGTTTAAACAATTCAATACCGGATCCCTTTAATTCAGCTTCAGCCTGAAGGAAATATCTTGAGTCTGTCCATAAACCCGATTTATCCTCTCCGATAACCAGTGTTCCATTACTGCCTGTAAATCCGGATAAGTATTTCCTGTATTTCCAGTGTTCTGATATATACTCGCTTTGATGTGGATCAGAAGTTGGTATGATGCTGACATTGACTCCACATTGTTTCATCGTTTGTCTGTGGAGCTCAATTCTTTCTTTAATTGTTGGTGTCATTTGCCATAAATTTTACTACAAATGTAATCTTTCTAAGTTTCTGCAAAAAAAAATGAAAATCTTTTCAATATTTGTTTGCTTAATCAAAGGCTTTGACTAATTTTGCAGTCCGATTTTGAACAATTCTAAAAAGCAGATACATATGATCGTAGTTCCAGTTAAAGAAGGAGAAAATATTGAGAAAGCTCTCAAGAAATTTAAACGTAAGTTTGAAAAGACAGGTGTTGTTAAAGAACTCAGAAGCAGACAAGCTTTTTCTAAACCTTCTGTAATAAAAAGAAAGACAAAGATCAAAGCTGTTTATATCCAGCAATTGCAGCAGACTGAGGATTGATTTCCTGAGAAAATTACTGTTAAATTCGATTAAGTAGTCGGTTTTTGTTGCTTTTTTAAGGTGTAATCGTTATATTCGTTGCATAATAGTAAAGCAACGGGACAATGTGGATCGCCGACTTCTTACAATATATACGGTATGAGAAGAATTATTCTACTCATACCGTTCTTGCGTATAGTCGTGACCTGGAGCAATTTCTCGATTATATCAAAAATAACTATCAGGTAGATGATGAAAACCTGATAGAGTCTGATATGATCAGAGCATGGCTGGTTGATATGCTTGAGGGCAATTATTCAACAAGGACTGTAAATCGTAAATTATCCTGCCTTAAGTCTTATTGGCATTTTCTTATAAGGAAAAGCCATGCTGCTAAAGATCCTACAAAAAAGATAATATCACCTAAAACAAAAAAGACTCTGCCTGTGTTCTTAAAGGTGGAAGAGATGGCTGAGATATTTGAACAGGAAACCAGAGATTTGAATCAGTTTGAGTCAATTCGTGACCGGCTTATCATAGAATTGTTTTATCAGACTGGTATCCGGCTTTCGGAACTGATCAATATTTGTGACCAGGATGTAGATTTAAAATCGTGCATTCTTAAGGTGACCGGTAAACGAAATAAACAAAGATTAATCCCGTTCGGGACACCTCTCAGGAAATTGATTGAAGAATATTTATCTGTAAGAGAAGATACTCTTGAAAACCAACCGGAGCGTTTGCTTGTTAGACAAAGCGGTCATCCTCTTTATTCACAATTGGTATACAGGATTGTTAATCAAAAACTCACAAGTATAGCCACATTATCAAAAAACAGTCCACATGTGCTGAGGCATACTTTTGCTACGACGCTCCTTAATCAGGGAGCTGAAATAAATGCAGTAAAAGAGCTTCTCGGTCACAAAAGTCTGGCAGCAACGGAGGTATACACTCATACCACGTTTGAAGAATTAAAAAAAGTGTATAAACAGGCTCATCCAAGAGCTTAAAAAGAAGGAGGATTTATCATGGGAATCAGAATTCAATCAATTCATTTTGATGCCACGAAAGCTTTGGAACAATTTATCCAAAAGAAAGTCAATAAGCTGGAAGTTTTTTATGGTGACATTTTAGATACTGAAGTCACTCTTAAAGTCATTAAACCGGAAACAGCACTAAATAAGGAAGCATTGGTGAAAGTCAAGGTTTCAGGTTCGGAATTGTTCGCTTCTAAAATCAGTGATACGTTCGAGGAATCAATTGATTCTGCAATTGAAGCTCTGCAAAAGCAGCTGATAAAGCTAAAGGAAAAAAGAAATAACAAATAAATTTCATCAAAACTCTTTGTGGTTTCAAATTAAACTCCTACATTTGCAGCCGCTTCTCTGAAATGAGTATGAGATAGCGGCTGCTTTGTGTGTAAGCAGTTGAAAAAAACATATGGGCAGTTACCAGAGTGGCCAAATGGGGCAGACTGTAAATCTGCTAGCTTACGCTTACGGTGGTTCGAATCCATCACTGCCCACGAATG
>CAZCPI010000191.1:0-5206 GCA_964500535.1 uncultured Bacteroidales bacterium | reverse complement strand
TCAAATCGTCGCTGGTCGGCGCGTCCGAAATGGTCATCGTGGAAAACGGCCGCCTCGTGCTGGGCGCCTGGCAGTCCATCTTCTTTTGCGAATTCGACGGCCCAAGGACGAGGAAAGTGATCATTAAATTCATCACTGTGTGACAATTTTTCTTGCTATTTATCATCCAGGATAGGATTTATCGGAAGCAACGGCTCAAGGCATTGAATGAGCGCAGGAATGTGATTCGTCACAACGGCCCATATTCTTTCATCCTTGATCTCGCCATATTCGTGGATCAAAATGTTTCTTTGACCAATGATGCTTTTCCAGGGAATTTCCGAATGGCTTTTTTGAAAGCTGTCAGAAACGCGATTCGCAGCTTCGCCGATAATCTCCATATTTCGTTCGATGGCGTTTCTTAACATTCTATCCCGCTGATAGTCATGAAATGTGCGCTTGGCAGCAAAGACAGTTATCGCCCTTGCTGCATCCAGCATATCCCACAGATATGCCGGATCACGTTTTTCATCACGCGGCATACAGCACCTCTTTATCCATCAGCATATTGCGTCGACGATATGGATTACGGATGGCTTCTTTTTCCACAAGATCAACCTCGCGGCCAAACAGGGTCTTGAGTTCATCTTTCATATCCACAACATCATACAGGCTCCAGCCTGCGCTTTCCTCAAAACTCAACAGTATATCTATATCGCTGTCCGGTCGGAAATCATCACGAAGTACGGAACCGACTAACGCAAACTCCACAATCTTCCAGCGTCGGCAGAAATCTTTGATTTTATCCCTAGGTATATAAATTTGCAATTGCGTCATACATCACCTTTCGGCCCTGAACCTCACCAACAAAATAACAAGAATGTTAATGATTTACAAGAAATATTTCCCTGCATATCAAGGCATTATGATTGCAGATTGTGCTTACAGATGCGATATTTTCACGCTGCCCCATTGATCATGGAAATATTCAGCAACAAGCCTTCGGTGGCACTGGGCCGGCTTTTCCTTGTTGCACAGAAGGCAGGCTTCATGCAGCAGTTCCGGTTTTATTCCCTTTTCAACCCCCTCTTTTCTAAAACAAGGCCACAAAGTCCCTCTCGTAAACCGGCCAGTTGGGAGACATTGTTGAGGCGGATGTCGATCACCCGCTTCACCCCCGCCCGGAGCAGACGCGAAAAAAACTCCTCAGCAGTCTTCTTCGTAAAACCAATGGTGAATACCTTCACTTCGTTCATGATACTCCCCGTCCCTCCTCCAGGATATAGGCAACTTTGTACGCCTGAAGATCATAAGCGCGACGGATTTGTTCCTCTTCGGATGAAAAAAGATCCGCGGGATCGATTTTCAGCAATTTCATAAGCCGCTGCTCCGTGTCTCGATTATCTTCCAGGGAGCCGTCTTCCAGAATATGGCGGATGAGAATATCGTCCCCGCGCATATTCCGGCAGATAAGCAGCATCCGATGGCAGGTGAGGGGGTCCTTTTCGGCGCACATAAGCGCGATCCGGTGAGTGGCCATACCTTTGCGCAGCCTGTCGAGTCCTTGTTGAAATATTTCTTTCTCGGCAAGACGTTTATATTGGACCTTTCCGTTTTCATAGCAGGACGGATCTAGGCTCCTGGGACCCAGTTCAGCGCCAAGGTAAATGTATGCAATACCCTGCTTCAGAATTTCATCTTTTAAAGACTCTCGGTTGAATTGAGGCGTATAGCGGCTGTAAGGGCTGGACCGGACGTCGCACAAAGCACTGATGGCATGCCTTTTGAGCAAATCGACAAACCCTGAAACGGTATGAACCGAATGCCCGATGGTGAACAACTCTTTCATTTTCAATCTTACAATCCTGAAAGATCATAGACGTTTAATTTTTATGTGCTTGAAATCGTTTTTTCCCGATTACCCAAAGAAGGAAAATTACAATTTTACTGCGTTAGAGTGCATTTTTGTATCATGCTACTATTTCAATATATTTTTGATCAATATAACCCACGAATGGACTACATTTCATTGCTTTATTATATTCAGAAAATCTACTGAAGGAGATAAATATTTTTTTTCGAGCGCGGGTCATAGCAACGTAAAACAAGCGTTTTTCTTCCTCCGGATCAGCAGAATTGACGGGAAATTTAAACTCGTTGACCCCCGCTATAAAAACATAGTCAAATTCCAATCCCTTGACTTGATGGACGGTGACTATTGGAATTTTACCCTGATCTAATCCAAGAAAATTAATATCATTTCCTAGAGAAGCGTAATGAATTAATTCCCGCATTACAATATCAGCGGGTCGGCCTGAATCGTCCTTTTCTTTGAATATTTGCATAAGATTTTCAATTGATTTGAATCTTTTATCTTTATCTTTGTCATTTTCATAATACCCTTTAAGACCGGAATCTTCCCAAATATAAGCTAGCGCTTCTGCCGGTCTTTTCACTTTTACAAAATTCTCCCAAGATTCGATTGAATTGCTTAACTGAATAAATTTCTTTGAATACTCATTGAAAAGCGTGATTCTTTCGCCATGATGCAACCTTAGATTTTCGACCAATACATGAAGCAATCCAATTGTAGCCTTAACGTCATCTTGAGCGTCGTGGGTTGCTGTGTGTAAATTTAGTATTGTCGTTAGTGTAACCAGCTTATAATTTTCTGCCACTATAAATCGTTTTGCCAAATCTAAGGTGTCATAGTACTCAGAAAATTCAAACTCTATTCCATGACGTTTTCCATTTTCGTTAATCATTGAAATGTCAAATGTAACATTATGACCGACAATTATGTCTTCACCAATAAATTGCCTCAATTCCGACAAAACTCTCAATGGATCACTGCCTTCATGCTGGAGGAATTCATCTGTCAGGCCATGTACATTGCTGGAACCACCAACAGAAATAGAATTTTTTAAGTAATAGTGAAATGCTTTTCCCTGTTGACCATTAATGATTTCGATTGCGTAAATTTGAATAATTTCATCTTTAAGAACATTTGTACCCGTAGTCTCCGTATCAAGAACGACTATCCTGCCAACATCATGTTTATTGATGAGATTAGCAAACGGTTCTTCAAAACGATAGTTCCTGAAATTGAGAAAATCTGAAATTTTGAGACCGATAGGTCCACCTTTTTGACGAATGGTCTTTAAAGTTGCAATACCTATTTTCCGCGCTGGACGGAGCAATAAACGATGCGTGCTTTCTAGATCAAATTTATTAAAAATGATTTTGAGATACGCATAGATGTCTTTTATCTCTTGCCTTCTAAAGAAATCATATTTGTCAACGGTAATATGTGCGATGTTTTTATTCTCGAAAATTCCAGCGATGTCATCAATTAAATAATTGGAACGTGAGAGTACTGTGATTTTTGCTTTTGGTTCATTGTCCTGAATATTCTTGATATTATCAATAATCCACGCCACTTCTTCTTTTATATTTTGGCCGCCAAACAATTGAATACACTTATCATTCACAACTTCCGTATTTGAAGAAATAATTTTATTTGTTGTTGAATGTTTCAGGCTTGTTAGAAAAGATTTTACAGCAAGGAGGATACTCGAATTAAAACGATAATTAACCTCCAAACTCATTTGTTGTACTGGCGTAAAATGTTTGAGATATATTTCAGCAATGAAATATGGATTAGAACCACGCCATCCGTAAATAGTCTGATCAAGATCGCCGATAAAGGTTATGTTTTTATGGCCTTTGGCAAGTTCCTTAATAACTAAATATTCAGATAAGTGGGTATCCTGAAACTCGTCCAACTGAAGAAACTTATAACGATTGGCCCATTTATTTCTGATATTTGAATCGAAATACAGTGCTTTCAGTGTCGTAATAATTAATTCATTGAAGTCTAGAGCATTCTGATCACATAAGGCTGAAATATAGCGGTTGCCAACTTCAATTAACGTTTTTTCTAAAATGACAGGCTTAACTTTAATACCAATATCTCGTTTAACTTGGCTTAATCTATATTCGTATATTTTGTCGATAATGTCGCGAAAGACATAATTATTGGCATCATAAGTTGGCATTGTGTCAGGATAATCCCTGAGGATATTTTTCAGTGTCTCAACTTGGTCATGATCATCAAATATATCATAATCAGCAGGTATGCCGATCTGTTTCGCTTCTGATCTGATAAAATAAGCACAAAAGCCATGGAACGTCATAATATTCAAATTGTTCAAGATATTCTTGTCAACATTATCCTTTATTTTTTGAAGCATCTCTGCGGCCGCACGATTAGTAAAGGTTAGGCAAAGGATTTCTTCGGGTTTAATGCCAGCGTTAAGAGCCGTGACTACCCGCTGAGCCAATGTGGTTGTTTTACCAGTGCCTACGGGCGCTGAAATTAAATAAGCACCTTGTATAGACGCAACGATCTTTTTTTGTAATTCGTTTAATTCCATATTTTCGTTACTTTCAAAGCGTCATTTACCAATACAATTAGAGTGGCAAGCGTGCTGGTTCCAATCATTCTATTTTTGCAAGAATGAAGCAATATCATTGCCATGCCGGATTGAGCCTACGTTCCGAAAACAATCGGGAAAAATGAAAATATTTCAGAATGAAAGCTAATAATCGCCTTTCAATTTCTTTATTCGCGAGGCAATGGCACTTGGCTGCCTTTGAAATATCTCAACCAAGATCGAGGTACTCCACTTTTCTTTACATAACTTCAACAGAAGCTTGTCTTCCTCATCACACCATGGTTCGTATGCCCTACCATACCTCTGCCTGATATCGAGAATTCGACTATCCGTGATAGAGGTTTCCCGTGGCAACTTGCAAATAAAGTCCCTAATGCGATCCATCGCCACATTACGGGGCTCACCTGGAGATGCTTGCGCGTTTAAATTTGAGGACTGAACTGTGCCTGAAATTTCATCACGAACGGCATTTCGTAAGCGATCTCTTTCTTTCCTTGGTTCATATGTTCCCATCGTAAGATGAGCCTTGTATGCCCATACAGTTGGAGGTGACACTCCAACCCGTGCGGCGATCTCTGCTGAACTGAGTCGTCCTTCCATGAGAAGACGAATTACTTCAGTCTTCTTATGTTTAGTGTTTATATTTTTTGAAATAGGGTGACTCCCAAAATCGTTCTGAAAAAAGGCCTTTTGATTGCTTGCTTCAATAAGCGCGTCTTTTTTATTTTCGTACTCAATAATATGGTCGTTAGCTACAGGCAATTCTTCTT
>CAZCPI010000190.1:2167-5226 GCA_964500535.1 uncultured Bacteroidales bacterium | reverse complement strand
ATTTCCCTGCTGTTTATAATAAGGATTCTGCACCAGTTTAGGATTCGCTTCCAACTCATACTTTGAAATAGGCATATACATGCCATCAAGTCCGGCAATACCCAGAGATGCTGACTCACCGGATGATTTATGATCCATATAATCATTAAGAACCATTGTTGAGTTTTCTCTACGGGCAACTCTTACCAAATCAAACCATCTCTTTCCTTCAAACAAAAGTTCCCTTTGTCTTTCTCTCAAAACCAGATTACCCATTTCTGTAGAAGTCGTATAATTACTGATATTCAGAGAATCCTGCATTTCATTTGATCTCAGATATGTTTTATTGACTATAGTCAGTGCTTCGTTAAGATTATCTTCTCCACCTGTCTGTACCAAAGCCTCAGCTTTCATTAATAAAACATCAGACAAGCGATAGACAATCCAGTTTGAAGTTTTATTACGATAGGTATAAGTACTGATACCGGTAAGACTTTCCGTCCTTTTTAGTCCCGCATATTTAAAAATGTAGAATTTACCACCATATAATCTAAAAAAGTCTTTTGCCCTTATATCATCAGCACTTTCAATAAGATTATTGTTTACAACATATTTGAACGGACTGTATTTACCTGCAATTTCTTCTTCAGTATCATATGCAACTGTTGCTGGAAAAGCAATTTCACCCTGAGTATTTCCATTCACACCATATAGTTCAAAAACAGGATAATTTTTCTGGACATCTTCATTAAACTGAAGCTCAAATATACTTTCAGTGGAATTTCCAAGGTAGAAAACCTGACTGTACATAAGATCGGCTTCAACAAGTTTGAGATTCTTATCTGCAATGATATTATTGCAGCTTTCCACGCATTTTGAGTAGTCCTTTTTCCATAAATAAATATCAGCTAAAAGTGCATCAATGCCGTTTCTTGTAAACCTGCCCTTATTATATGATTGCTTACCAAAATCGGTTGAAGCATATTGTCTGGCATTAGTAAGGTCTTCAATAAGATGATTTAAAATTACATCTTCAGACTCTTTCGGATAATTATAATCCTGAGTGTCATCTATACTTGGATCTGTTATCCATGGTACTTCCTTAAATGCTCTTACCAGGTAGAAATAGCAAAGAGATCTTATGGCATATGCTTCAGCTTCAGCCCTGTGCAAGTCATTTTCAGTGAAGTTCTCATCCCTGTCAACAACAAACGGAGCATAATAAAGCAAAGTATTACAATAATTTATTATTGAATAAAACGAACTCCAGTCACAATATTTGTTTGTTGCCGTTATGTCACCATCCAGTATTCTCTGCATATCATATCGGTCGTTTGAGAAAGATGATCCGGTGGTCATATTGTCTGACCTTAGTTCACCCCAAACGATCATACGATAAATAACAGACTCTTCCGTGAGTCCTCTGTAACAGGCGGACAAAACAAAATCAACGTCTGATTCATTTTGCCAGTATTCATCAAGTATTATTTCACTCTCAGGTTTCAGGTTCAACCATTCGTTGCAACCAAGCAGGCTTGTAAAAATTACAACCAGTAATAAATATTTCAATGTTTTCACCGTACGCATTTTCAGTATTATTAAAAACCAACCGAAAGTCCAAGAGTAAAGTCCTTGGTTCTCGGTGTGTTGGATTCATCTTTACTCAAACCTAATGAGCCATAACCTACTTCAGGATCAACTCCGGTATATCTGGTCAGTACAAAAAGGTTGTTGAAAGTCATATAAAGACTTGCTTTGTTTAATTTCAGTCTCTTAACAAGTTTGGGATTCAGAGAATAGTTCAGGTTAACATACTTCAATCGAAGGAAACTTCCGTCTTCAACATATCTGTCACTGCCTAACCAATTGTATCCATATTCATGCAAAGCTCTCGGCATAGTTGTGTCATCGCCATCCTTCCTCCATCTCCAGTTGACTGAAACGCATTGATTATTATCGTAAAACATGCTTTCAGAATTCATTCTTGCTGCATTGATAATCTTATTACCATATCTGAAATTAAAGAACATAGTACAATTCAGACTACCATACTTGAAAGAAGGTCCAAAACCACCATTTACCTTCGGATTGGAATTACCAAGATAAACGATATCAAGTTCATCAATACTTGCGTCATGGTTTACATCTTCATAAATAGCATCCCCACCCCTGAATCTGTATTGGCTCTCAGTGCCATATGCAAAATACACAGGTCTCGGGTCGCCATTCTGATCCAGAATCACACTCCCGGTTTCATCCTTTGCTACAGGAGCTCTTTCCTGAGTACCCGGTACATATTCATCATATTGATAAACACCTTTATATCTGAAACCATAAATAGAGCCAAAAGAATTACCTTCCTGCACCCTGGTAAGATAGGAACCTCTTGAATAATCATAATCAGAGTTGTAACTGTCAAGTAATATTTGTTCCAGATTCAACAGCACATTCCTGTAGTTGGAAAGGTTAAATCTGAAGTCAATACTGAATTTCCCTGCACTTACTATCTTATTCGCATAAAGGTTGACTTCCCAACCATCATTTTGCATTGCACCACCATTCATATAAGGTAAAACGCTGAAACCTGACAGCGAAGGAACCTTTACATCTTTGAATAGCATATCCGTTGTCTTCTTGTTATAGAAGTTCAAATCAAAAATATACTTGTCATCAAATAAGCCCAAATCAAGACCATAATTGAATGATTCCGTAGTTTCCCATTTTAGGGAACTCAATCTCAATGAAACCGGCTTTACAGAAGTAACATCAATATATGAACCATATAACTCATACCTGCTGAAATGAAGATACTCAGCTCCGGGTTGGTTTCCGCTTATACCCCATGCAGGCCTTACAGCCAACATACTCAGCCAGTTTTTGGTATTAGCCATAAAAGGCTCATCAGATACTATCCACTTAAGTGAAATCCCGGGGAAATTACCAAACTTATTGCCGGCGCCAAACTTGGTGCTGCCATCCCTTCTTAAAGTAGCATCAATAATATACCTTGATTTATAAGAATAATGAGTACGCATCATGAAAGCCATCGATCTCCATGTTGAATGGCTGGTATTTGCCCA
>CAZCPI010000190.1:0-2067 GCA_964500535.1 uncultured Bacteroidales bacterium | reverse complement strand
GAGTACGCATCATGAAAGCCATCGATCTCCATGTTGAATGGCTGGTATTTGCCCAATCCAGATATCCAAGATTCGAAGCATCAATAGCCTCGCCTGAAGGCAAAGAATATGTCACAATACCCTGACCGGCAGAATTACCCGAATTAATCTGGAAAGAACCGTATAATAAGAAGCTGTGATCGTTATTTGCAAATTTCGGTTGCCATGCAAGATTCACATCAGAATATGCAGTAAGGCTTTCATTATCAGAGTTTTCAGCGCGATTCACAGAACTGTTGGACCAGTAGAGATTTGATACATCCTGAGGTAAGAACTTCAGCGTTTTGCTGTTGTTTATATCAAATGAAACGTACATATTAAATCTCAACTCTCCCGGATCCAGGAAGTCATACTGCAAACGGAATGTGGGTAAAATTCTGAATGTTTTAAGTTCGTTTTTTGCAAGTTTTGCCAGAGCAACCGGATTTTTCAGGTACTTCTGATCATCATCAAGAGTTGAAGACTGAGGTATATTAAAAAAGTTTGCAGTGTTATTCCCGTATCTATCCTGTTCATAAACACTAACATTCGGCATTTTCTTATATGCTATGGCCAACAAAGACATTTTGTTATTATTATCTGAATAACTCCTGTAATTATCGGAACTTGTCAGTGAAAATTCAGATGTAAACTTCATTTTGTCAGAAACAGCGTATTCAAGTATAGCTCTGGAAGTGATTCTGGATAATTCCTGTCCTATAATTGTACCATTTTGTTTAAAGAAACCGGCTGAAACTCTGTAACTGGCTCTTTCACCACCACCGGATAAAGTAAGATAATGATCATGGATATTACCAACCTGAGTAACTTCTTTTATCCAATCAGTATTATTGTTGAAATTTTCAAAATCCGGGAAGTTACGGTCATACAAATATTCGGGAACCTCAGTAGCCTCATCATCCTGCCTCGGATTAAGATAAGCCTGCTTCATTAACATTGTAAAATCATTACCATTCAACATCTTAATACCCTCTGGCTGAACAGTGCGGGTGTAGCGGTATGTATAGTCAACTTTAAGATTGCCCATACTTCCTTTTTTTGTGGTAATCATTAAAACGCCGTTGGCACCTTTAGATCCCCATATTGCAGAAGCAGCAGCATCTTTCAAAACTGAGATTTCCAGAATATCATCAGGGTTAATACTCAACATATTTGCATATTGTTCCTGATTGGAATTGGCAAAGTCAAAATTAGGATCTATCTGTACTTCATAAGGAACACCGTTTACTACTACAAGAGGCTCGTTGCTTCCGTTGATTGAAGTAACACCCCTGATTCTCATTGAAGAACCACCTCCAGGGTCACCGGAATTGGCAACTATATCAAGACCGGCAATTCTGCCCTGCAAAGCCTCATCAATGGAAGTTACCTGAAGACCTTCAAATTCACTGGCATTAATGGTTTGAATAGCAGTACCAATTTCCCTTGTCGGTATGGAGAAACCACCCTGACTGGACTCCTTAGTGCCTTTTATAACAACCTGATTTAAGGAAATCGAGGTTTCTTTCAACTGGAAATTAACAACCTTACGGTTTTCAATTTTTTTCACCTGTTTCTCGAAACCCATAAAACTAACTGAAAGACTGTTCTGAGGGTTCTTTATTTTGAGGACATAGTGACCGTTGATATCCACAGGAGCAGCACTTACCACACGGTTGGTTGCATCCAGTTCGTTGACAACAGCACCGGTCAACGGTTCGTTATCACCCTGAGATGTAACGCTTCCCTGAATTATAGAGATACCACCTGCTTCCTGAGCATTTACACTTAATGGTATAATAGAAGTAACCATTAACATAACAATACCAAACAGATGCCCGTAAAGTGTAAAACTACATTTACACCTTTTCATGAACTTATCCATATTATTTATAATCGCTTCAATCATCTGCCCGCACAATTATTGGAAAGTTAATACCTTGTCTATCTGATGAATCACAGCCGATGCAGAGGTAGTTACAGAAGAAGAACTAAAAAGAGCTCCGCTTGTAGCACCGGTTCCATCAACATTTTTATATGCCGACGGCA
>CAZCPI010000189.1:0-5242 GCA_964500535.1 uncultured Bacteroidales bacterium | reverse complement strand
AGCTTTTTAAAAATAGCAACCGATACACAAAAAGATCGATTATTTGTTGAAGTCCATTATTATGATCCCTGGGATTTCTGTGGTGAAACCGGAACAAGTGGAAAATATTTATGGGGAGCCCCATTCAAACAATTTGGAAGCGTTTCCACGTGGGGTCAGGAAGATCACGTCGTAAATCAGTTCAAAAAAGTGAAAACTAACTTTGTAGATAAAGGTTATCCAGTGATAATGGGTGAATACGCTCCTACTAGAAGAACAGCGATAGTCGGTGATGCTTTGAAACATCATTTGGATTCCAGAGCATATTATCTCAGATACGTGACAGAAAAAGCAAAAAATAATGGAATCATACCATGTTATTGGGATAATGGTGGCAATGATAATAATTCTTCAGGTCTTTTCAACAGACCGTCCAACAAAATATTCGACAGACAATGTGTTGATTCATTGATGAAAGGAGCAGAAAATGGCAAATATCCGTTTTAAACAGCTATATATTTAGAAGTGGTTTTTTTTAGGAATGAACAATTCCATGCGTGTTCTGGTGAAGGGTGCTTTGTGAAAAGCGCCCTTCAATTTTTTAATCCTGTGAAGAATCCGACAGAAAATGCATCGATCGAAACCAGTATGATTATCAGAGTACCTAACCTCAGACCTACCAGAGATGGTATGAAAACCATTAACAGGACAGTAGCAACAATTAATGCAGCAGCAACAAAAAAGGTATAGGCAGTCAGCTTTCTTAATGTTCTCAGGAATCCAAATGTCTCGCCACATTTTTTCGATAGTTTGTTACCTGCAATAAACAAACCAATTACAAGTAACAAAGCTGAAAGTGAAATTATCAGCAGGTTTGCAATAACCTCAAAAAATTTAAACAAAAGAAGTGAAACAAAAACAGTTGCAATTATAATCAGAATAATTTCAAACCAGTATTTCTTAAAAAAACCAACTTCTTTTTCCATAAAAAATCTGTTTAAATATTTTTCTTAAATTCCGGATAACGTCCTCTATTAATAATTCCTGAAAAGTGATTTTACCACCGGATGCCACAACCGCTATTTATATCATCACTTCCTGATAGCATGATCTTTAGGAAAAGATTTACCTGTCCATGCTTTTTTGGAAGTCCAGTCTTCAGCCGGAGATATCCAGAAAGCATGATCTGCAGGTAATCCTAACGGCAGAAACACAAATGAAGTCAGATAAAGACTTCCGTTGTTGGTATAAACATCAGCCAGATCAGGTTGATGACCGGCAAAACCAAGCTGAAGAAACCCTTTTTCATTGAAATTACCTTCAACCGAAAACATCCTTTTTAATGATGCAGTCATACCTGCCCTTACCTGACCACGGGTTAGCTCAGCAGGCAATTTGTCTCTCCATGCAAGCAATGCCAGAGGTTGGAAAACTCCTGCACGATAAGTCATACTTCTACCGAAAATAGGGAATGATCCTTCAGGTGATATAAACCTTTCAAGAATTGAAGAATATCTCTGCATCCTGGTTTCAATCACACCAAAATCAGGCAGGCTAACACCTGACCTTTTATTTTGTAAGGCTTCAACAATCTCATAATACATAGGTTGAATCACGAAACTGTTATAATAATCAAAAGCAAAACTATTTCCGTCAGAGTACCATCCGTCACCGACATACCACTCACCAATTTTCCGTAATGCCATCTGAATCCTGAAAGAATCGTAATCGGCACCGACAGTGTACAAAAAGGTTTCCACCATTCCTGAAAACAACAACCAGTTTGTATATGGTGGATTCACCACCCTGAGACCTTTGAAACAGTCTATATAGCGTTTTTTAGTTATTGAATCCAGAGGTTCCCAGAGTTGTTCAGGAGCTCTAAGCAAACTGTTTGCAAGAAATGCTGCATCAACAAGAGCCTGTCCCTCTCCTTTCCATAAAAGGCAATCAGGACTTTGAGGATCAACAGCATTGGCATAACTTTTCAAAGCCCATTCACGCAGTTGCTTCCTTTTCAGACCTTCCGCAGTATTATCATCAGTCAATGATAGCCATGGTGCAATACCGGACATCAATCTGCCGAAAGCTTCCATATAAGTAACCTTCTTGTTCCTGCCATCCCATGAAGGGCTCAATTCAACCTGCATGTTTTTTTGCAATTCCCCCTTGCTCATATTCATCAACACAGGTTCTGCTATCTTGTAAGCCAGTTCTGCCCAGTAAATTCTGTCATCGACTTCGACTTTTTTAACTTTCTTTGAAGCCAACAATTCAGTGGGAATTATTGTTAATATGAGACTAAAGGCTATAAACAGGTTTACGCGTTTCATATATTTTTTAGTTTAGGGGGAGATGGAATGTAACATGTAAAAAACTGACAAAGCAGTTTTTTAAGCTTGATCATTGCATTTTGCGATTATTTAATTTTCAATAATTACAAAAATACTAAAATTGAATCATATTGCATATTGTATATTTATAACATACATTTTTGTGTTTTGTATATTTATAACACCAATATCCATATTTATTTGCTGTAAAACATATTTTTTAATAGAAATATTCAATAGTTATAATTTTTTTTCATATACTTGCAAAATGCAGGTTTTTAAAATATGAAACCGAAACTATTTAATCGGATTTCACAGTATTAGTTAACAAAATGTATTAAGAAAGATGGTTTTCGACGAAGAAATGCTGCTAAAGCACTATTTTAGCTTACACGAAAGAATTTCAGAACTAAGGAAGGTATTAAAAAAACCTCTCACACTGTCTGAAAAGATACTTTATTCACATCTTGCTGAGTCAGCAACTACAATTTACAGACGCGGTGAAGATTATGTTAACTTCAATCCTGACAGAGTAGCTATGCAGGATGCCACGGCTCAGATGGCTCTGTTACAGTTTATGACTGCGGGTCGGGAAAAAGTAGCAGTGCCTTCTACAGTACATTGCGATCATCTTATACAGGCTCATATTTCAGCAACGCCGGATTTGAAGTCTGCTAATGAGACAAATCGCGAAGTTTATGATTTTCTCAGAAATGTATCCGATAAATATGGAATAGGTTTCTGGAAACCGGGAGCAGGAATAATCCACCAGGTGATTTTGGAAAATTATGCATTTCCAGGAGGAATGATGCTCGGTACTGACTCACACACTCCGAATGCAGGAGGACTTGGAATGATTGCCATTGGTGTAGGCGGTGCAGATGCTGTTGATGTCATGGCAGGGATGCCATGGGAGCTCAAAATGCCAAAAATCATCGGAGTTAAACTGATTGGCAGGCTTTCAGGATGGGTTTCACCAAAAGATGTGATATTAAAGCTGGCGGGTATTCTGACTGTAAAAGGTGGAACGAACTCAATCATAGAATATTTCGGTCCCGGTGCTGAAACCATTTCGGCTACAGGAAAAGGAACCATTTGCAACATGGGAGCTGAAGTCGGAGCTACAACTTCAATATTCCCATATGATCAAAAGACGTACGAGTATCTGATTGCAACGGATAGAAAGTCTGTTGCTGAAGCAGCAGAAAAGGTAAAACAGGATCTTACAGCAGACCCTGAGGTTATCAATAATCCTGCTGATTACTATGACAGAATCATTGAATTAGATCTAACATCTTTGGAGTCTTATGTAAACGGCCCATTTACCCCGGATGCCGCGCATATGATTTCAGAATTGTCAGACGTAGCAGAAAAAAATAATTATCCCCTTGAAGTTGAAGCCGCATTGATAGGCTCATGTACGAACTCATCTTATGAGGACTTGTCAAGAGCAGCTTCAGTCATCAAAGCAGCTAAGGCTAAAGGACTTGAAGTAAAATCGAAACTTATTATCAATCCCGGATCTGAAAAAGTAAGATACACTGCCGAAAGAGACGGGCTGCTTAAAGTATTTGAAGAAGCCGGAGCTGTCATAATGGCTAACGCCTGTGGCCCGTGTATAGGTCAATGGAAAAGAGAAATGGATGACAATCAACGTCCTAACAGCATCATCACTTCCTTCAACCGTAATTTTGCAAAAAGGAATGATGGCAATCCAAACACTCATACTTTCATCAGTTCACCGGAAATAGTTGCAGCTATGAGTATAGGAGGCAAACTGAGTTTCAATCCTGAACATGATTATCTGACAAATATAAATGGAGATCAGGTTCTGCTGGATGAGCCTGAAGGTTTTGAACTGCCGCCCGCAGGATTTGAAGTCAGGGATGCCGGCTACGAAGCACCATCAGAAAATGGTTCAGAAGTTAAAATTCTGATTGATCCGTCATCTTTACGTCTTCAGGAATTAAAACCTTTCACAGAATGGGATGGAAAAGACTATACAGATCTTGGACTTCTGATTAAAGTAAAGGGCAAATGTACTACAGACCATATTTCAATGGCCGGCCCATGGCTGAAATTCAGAGGTCATCTTGACAATATTTCCGATAATCTGCTGATGGGAGCAATTAATTATTTCAATAGCGAAACTAATGCAGTGCTCGATAAAGAGTCAGGAAAATATCTTAAGGTTGCAGAGCTGGCAAGGAAATACAAATCTCAAGGAAAAGGCAGCGTAATAATCGCTGAGGAAAATTATGGTGAGGGTTCATCACGCGAACATGCAGCAATGGAACCACGTCATCTCAATGCAAAAGTTGTAATCGCAAAATCGTTTGCACGCATTCATGAAACCAACCTTAAAAAACAAGGCATGCTGGCATTGACTTTCGCAAACAAGGATGATTACGACAAAATCAAAGAGGAAGACATAATAAACGTCAAAGGATTGGTTGATTTCACGCCCGGCAAACCATTGTCGGTTGAGATAAAGCACTCTGACGGCAGCGTTGAAGATTTTGTGGTTGAACATACTTACAACCAACTTCAGATAGAATGGTTTAAAGCAGGCAGTGCACTTAATTACATGAAATAAAAAAATAAAATAATATGAACGATATAAACAAAAGGGTAATGCAAAACGAATACATGATTTATAAATTATCAGAAACCATTAAGACTACAAGTCGGATAGAAAAAGGTTTGTTTACCAAATACAATGTCAAAAGAGGACTTCGCAATGATGACCATACAGGTGTATTGGTAGGTTTGAGCAAGATAGGTGATGTCGTTGGCTATGAAAAAGACGAAAACGACAAACTCAGAGCTATCCCGGGTAAATTATTCTACCGGGGAATAGATGTCGAAGACCTGGTTCACGGCATTCAGAAAGAAGACCGCCTCGGTTTTGAAGAAACCGCATTTCTGCT
>CAZCPI010000188.1:1598-5292 GCA_964500535.1 uncultured Bacteroidales bacterium | reverse complement strand
GGATGGGATTTCTGGAAAACAGGCGGTGGCGACAGACCTGCAGATTTTTATTCTGATACAGATAACCAGACCTCAACATTAATTCTTATTAAAGAAGATGGCACTACATCTTCCTGGCTTGATAAATCACAGGTTGCAGCCGGTGGTTATGAAGGTGCGCCTGCAGCAGTTAACTGGAAATCTTTGACAGATAAATATTATTATCAGATCAGTTTTAATGCAAAAAACTATACGAATATCAGAGTAAAAGCAGCTATGCTGTTTAACTACAATGCTTATTCAGTTCAGAGATGTGAATTTTCAACCGATGGTACAAATTTCAATCTTCTGGGAACATATAATATGACTTCAGCCAAAGTGTGGTATGACAGCACATTTACTTTGCCTTCATCTGCTGATCATGTTGAAAAGGTTTATATCAGATGGATTCCGGATTATACATCTGCAGTACTCGGATCAACTGCGACTAATGATGGTACTTCAATTTCAGGTATTTATGTGTTTGCAGATGCCTCCGTTTTTAATGATGGAGTTGCTCCGGTTTTAAAAAGTACGGTACCTGCACATAATGCTACGGGAGCTTCCGCAACCGGCAGGATTGTGCTGACTTTTGATGAAAAAGTGAAAGTAGCAGATGGTACATCAGCTACTCTTGGTAATAAGACATTAAATCCTGTGATATCCGGTAAAACCATAACATTCGCATATTCCGGTTTAGATTATAATACGTCTTATACCTTCAATTTACCAGGCAATAAAGTATCTGACCTCTCCGGAAATATGATGACCAGTCCGGTTTCGATTGATTTCAAAACGATATCCAAGCCAACGGTAACCAAGAAGAAGTTTGATTTTGTTGTCGGGATTGACGGTGATTTCAAAGAAGCTTTGCAGGCAGCAAAAACCTTTTCTTCAACAGGTGAAAGATTTCATATATTCTTCCCTGATGGAAAGTATGACATCGGCACACTTACAGGTGATGCAAATCAAATGACTACTATTTCCATACCTAAGGTTTCTTATATCGGGCAAAGCTCTGAAAATGTTGTATTATTTAATAAATCCATACAGGAATCAATAAATTCCACTGCAACAATGTATTTCACAAGTTCATCATCTAATGTTTATATGCAGGATATTTCATTAATGAACAAAATGGATTACAGGACAGGCACTTTGCTTGGGCGTGGTGTTGCTTTATGGGATCAGGGTAACAAAAACATTTATAAGAATGTGAAACTACTAAGTAATCAGGATACATATTATACAGGTGGAGAGAGAAGTTATCTTGAAAATTGTGACATTCACGGAACGGTTGACTTTATCTGCGGAGGAGGAGATATTTTCTTCAATGAATGTTTGCTGTATCTTGAAGAAAGATCAGGTAACTGCCTGACAGCTCCAGCTACGAATTCAAACTGGGGCTACGTTTTCAACAATTGTACAATTGACGGATTTGATATAAATAATGGTTCTTACAGACTCGGACGTCCATGGAGCAATGCACCTAAATGCGTTTATATCAATACAATTATGAAAAAACTACCGGTTTCAGCCGGTTGGGGTGATCCTATGAATGTCGTTCCGGCAGTATTTGCTGAATATAATAGTTTGACTTCAGGGGGTATTCCTGTAGATTTATCAAACAGAAGAAGGACTTATACAAAAGATGCAACGACAGTTAATCTTAATCCTGTTCTTACTTCTGAACAAGCTGCGCAATATACTATTGAAAATGTCCTGGGCGGATCTGATGCATGGCAACCTAAAATCTCAACTGAGCAATTGTCATCACCGGTCATAACAGGTAATGGTAATACGATCAGCTGGGAAAACAGTGATTATGTGCTGTGTTGGGGTATTTTTAAAGATGGAAAATTTGTTGAGTTTGTTATAACTAACAACTATACTATACCTTCAGGTACTGCTAATGGTACAGCCTATACTATTAGGGCGGCAAACGAAATGGGTGGATTGAGTGCTTCTTCAAATACTTATACTTTTGGAAGTACAGGTCTGGATAAAAACCTGAATAATCCGGTTATTCTGGAAAAACAGTATTATACGCTTGATGGTTTCCGTGTTGAGGCTCCTGTTAAAGGCGTTACAATAGTCAAAACTATTTATGCTGACGGAAAAGTTGAAGTAAAAAAAGTTTTGAATCTGTTTGAAACCGGATCAGTCAGATAATTAAATTCAATTGTAATCGAATCGGGGCCATTTACCGTCGAAGGTAAATGGCCTTTGTTTATTAATTACAAATAAAATTATTTATTTTTGTTTATGATATCCGATAATACCGGATATGGAAATTGACCTGAGTATTTAAATAAATATATGCAAATGAAACCTTTAAAGCTGTTTACGTTTAATTTCCTGCTGTTGATTACAGCCGTCACTATGACAGGATGTTATACTTCATATTATGCTGAAACCACTCCTGTAAGGCAAAATATCAGTTATATTAATCCGAAATGGGCTCCTGAGTACTATGAAAACATAAGGTATTATTATTTGCCTGATATTGAATGTTATTATGACTTATCAATGGGTCAGTTTATATATCTGCGAAATGGAAGATGGTATAATTCAAATTATTTCCCATCATTCTATTATGACTTCAATCTGGATAATTGTTTTGTAGTCATTTTAAATTCAAATGTTTATAAACCCTGGTTGCATCATCAGTATTATCTCACTCATTATCCAAGGTATTATTACAGAGATTATTATGATTACAGTGGCTTTCCTTATGTCAGAGGTTTCAACGAGAATTTAAGGAGTGCCATTTACTGGAATGAAAATCAAAGATATAAAGCAAGAGACTGGGATGACAGGAATATCAGAAGTAATAAAAATTTCAAATACTCTGAAAAGGATCGGCAGTATCAAAGGAATATTATTAATTCAGGTTACGGAAGATATGAAAATGATGAAACGAGACCTGACGTTGATGGTAAAAAAGAGATAATAACTCCTGATCGAAACGGAGTCTCCAATCGTGATGAAAGAAAAGACCAGACCCGCCAGGAAAACTCTGCTTCAGTTCGTTCAGGAAGCACGACACAAACACGTGGTGAAGGTTCAGCTCGTAATCAGGCCGGAACTCAAACTCGTACAGATTCAAATCAAAGAAACGCTCAAACTTCCGGTCAGACTAGTGAAGAGAAATCAAGTAGTGTGAATACGGGTACTAATCAAAGACGTACTGATGTTGCCGGTCAGACGCGAACAAAAACTTCAGGCCGGGAGAGTGCAGAAGCAAGTCAAAGAAGTGCTGATGCCGCAACACAAACGCGTTCAGGAGGTGGTACTGTAGCCAGAACAAGATCTTCTCAGACAGGAAGCGACAGCATTCAGGGAACAAATTATTATGGCAGAACTATCGGTAATCCTGTAAAAGTAAACAAAGAGATGCAGGATGGCTCACAAAAAGAAAAGACTTCAACACGTGGAGGGAGTAGCAGTAACTCTGGCAGAAGATAGAAACATTATTCCGGTACGCACATTTCGCGCTTCACTGCGGCGTGATTAGCGCAACCTTATACGGAATCTTTGATTATATTAAAATAAAAGTGCCTCAGGCTTTAAAACCTGAGGCACTTTTTTTAGTTAAGTTATTTGATCAATAACCCGGATTCTGATAAATCGAATCGTTGTTTATTGATGGAAGGAATGTACTTGTATCCATCGG
>CAZCPI010000188.1:0-1498 GCA_964500535.1 uncultured Bacteroidales bacterium | reverse complement strand
GAAGGATAAAAATTTGACAGGAAATTTTCAACAGTGCCATCAGACGTATAGTTTGCTGTTGCATTATGATAAGCATGCTTCATGTATACTGTTTTTTGTGCATTATCATAAACGTCAGCATAATCTATAATCAGATTAGGGCTGCTGTATTTGGCTGCTTTTTTTACAGCATAATCAGCATCCTGAGGCATGATAAATTCAATTGCATTATCTCCGATGGCAATATTTTTACCAACGACACTTGCCTCTTCTTTATCATATTTATTTACATAGTCCTTCGTCCACGTAAATGCCTTATTTGCTTTCCATGAATTCTGGAAAATTTTGCTGAAACGAGGATCAAGAGTACCATCAGAATTTTCGAATAAACTTAATAAATGCTGAGTTGGCATAAATGAACCACCGACAGATCCTTCCCATGTAACATATGCAGCAGCATTGTTTTCTCTGGCTGGCAGTTGAGTAATCTGGCAGCGAAATAATGTATGGTTCATATTCAGAACATAAGCCCCATTGCTACTTCCATTATACGTTGCATTTGAAAAATAAGAATGTTTCCATAATGCTTCCTTGTTATTCATGTTCTCAGCTTCAGAAAAAATATCTTCATAATTCTGATACATATAAGTTTTGTAAGTAGCACCACCATTATTTTCCAAATCATCTATCAGTATTTTTGAATATTTCAGCGCATTAGCGTAATAATCGGCCTTACTATCCGTCCATCTTGTTGCCTGTAAATAAGCTTTCGCAAGAAATCCTATTGCTGATTTCCTGGTAGGACGGGTAACAGCTGAATATTCACCAACAGGTAACCATTCGGCTGCATATATCAGGTCAGGGATAATAATCTGATCATAAATTTCCTTAGCTGAGTTTTTCTTTGGACTGTAAACCGTTGAATCAATGCTGGTGTTTTTTTCAGTAACAATTGTTGCCCCTCCGAATTGTTCTGCAGCATGATAATAGTAAACAGCACGCATGAATCTGGCTTCAGCAGCTTTCGCATTTCTTTCAGCTTCTGTATTATATGGAGGTATATTTATATACTGAAGCACTTTGTTGCAAGATCCGATACCATCATATAATGAATACCAAAAACTTAATGTGTATGTTGTGTTTGGTGCTCCACCTGCATAGAACCAGAAATATTGTTGGTTAGTATTGTCCATATTTCTTGGAGTTGTCCATAAATCAGTCTGGGCTTCGGTAATAGCCATAAAATTTATTTTGTTGACATTACCGTAGAAGCTTCTTTCTAGACCAAAATATATGTTGTTAACAAGCGTTTCAAAACCGCCGGTTGTTTTACTCAGGTTTTCGAAAGTGAAACCTCCGGGGTCATTTTCGTCAAGTGAACATGACTGGAATGACGAACATATTATGGTTGCTGCATAAGCAATCAATAAGCTTTTTATTATTTTTTTCATAGCTTTAGTTTCCTTTCTTAAAATGAAATATTCAGGCCAAAAACAAATTGTTTGTACAGAGGATAGGA
>CAZCPI010000187.1:0-5306 GCA_964500535.1 uncultured Bacteroidales bacterium | reverse complement strand
TCAACAGCATATTCAAGCAAACTATGTTCATATTGTTGAATCCGCTCAAGTCCGGTTTCACCGATGAAATCGATAGCTTCAGCGAAGGCTGTTGAACCAATAAAATCAGGAGTACCGGCTTCAAACTTATAAGGCAGGACATTCCATGTGGTTTTTTCAAAATGCACCTGATCAATCATTTCTCCACCACCCTGATATGGAGGCATCTGCTCAAGTAACGAAGATTTGCCGTAAAGCACTCCGATACCGGTCGGGCCATACATTTTATGCGATGAAAAGGCATAAAAATCAGCGTCCAGGTCTTGTACATCTATCTTCAGATGAGGCGAGGACTGGGCACCGTCTATCAATACAGGTATATTATTTTCATGAGCCAACTTTATGACATCCTTGACAGGATTGATTGTACCAAGCACATTGGAGACATGAGTCAGAGCTACGATTTTTACCTTTGGATTTAAAAGGCTTTTTAAAGATTCCATCGATAATTCACCGGCATCATTTATGCCGATAACTTTCAACTTCATCTTCTTCCTTTCACAAAGCAATTGCCAGGGCACAATATTTGAATGATGCTCCATCGCTGAAACCACCACTTCGTCACCTTCACTACAGAAGGTTTCACCAAAAGAAAATGCTACGAGATTGATTGCTTCTGTAGTACCTCTGGTGAAAATAATTTCTGAAGCCTTTTCAGCATTTATAAAACCTCTGACCTTTTCCCTTGCTCCTTCATGAGCTTCAGTAGCTCTTTGGCTTAGGTAATGAACGCCTCTGTGAATGTTGGCATTATTATCATAATATCCGCTTACAATCTTTTCCACCACCCTAACAGGTTTTTGAGTAGTTGCAGCGTTATCAAAATAAATCAGTTGCTTCCCGTAAACCTGCTTTTTGAGTATCGGAAACTCGTCTCTTATTTGCTGAAAATATTTATCCATGATCACTGACAATTTGTAGAAGAACAACCTGCACACCTTGCCAACTCACCTCTGAATCTTTTCTCAACAAGCAGCCTCATTCTGTCATGAAGAGGAGCCAGACTTATTTTGTCAAGCACGTCTGAAGTAAAAGCAAATTTCAACAACATTCTCGATTCCTGCTCAGAAATACCCCTTGAAAGCATATAGAAAAGCGCATTCTCATCGATCTGACCGGTTGCAGAGCCATGACTACACTTGACATCATCAGCATAAATCTCAAGCTGAGGTCTTGTAAACATTCTCGCCTGACGGTCTGCACAAAGATTTTTGTTAGATTGGTAAGCCGACGTCTTCTGAGCATCTTTCCTTACCATGATTTTACCTGCAAAAATACCCTTAGCATTACTATCCAATACATACTTGTAAAGCTGATTACTTGCGCATTCAGGCACTTTGTGATCCACGAATACGTGATTATCAACAAACTGGTCTTTTTCAGCCAATGCTATACCTGAAAGATTTGCTTCAGCATGTTTACCATCAAGAGCAACGTTTATATTATTTCTTGTGAAACCATTACTCAGGCAGATACCATTATGCAACAGATTAGCTCCTTCGCTAAGCGAAGAATAATTATTACTCACTCTTACTGCATTCAACCCATTCATTTCAAGCTCATAATACTCCAGATTAGCATTTTTGCCCAGGAATATTTCAGAAACCTGATTCGAGAAAAGATCTTTTTGTGATAAAGTATGATCGCAAATCAACAATCTTGCACTCGCACCATCTTCCAGAATAACCAGTATCCTCCTTTGAGTCAGCAAATCTTCATTGCCGTATAAAACCTGAATAAGCTGGACCGGTTTCTCAACTTTAACATTTGCCGGAACATAGAGTACAAAACCATCCTGAACAAAAGTAGTGTTGAAATGGGTCATCCCTTCAGTAGAATCTTTAGCCAGATTATTATAATACTTGCCGGCTATCTCAGTATGAGATTTAGCAAACTCATTGAGACTGCCAAAAAATGCACCGTCATTTAAACCTGTGTTTTTTCCCGTTTCCTGATACCTGTCATTAAGTATAAAACCAAGCCTTGTTGAAAGGTTAGGAACATCACAACTAAAAACTTCCTGAGGATTAATAGGAAAATGAATACGGTTAAGATTCATACCGTAGTCTTTGGAAAGCAATTCAGTTAAATCGCAGTTCCTGTAATCCTCTGAGGATACTCTAGGGAATCCCAGTTTGACAAATGCATTTAAAGCATTGTCTCTGGCTTCATTAAGTATTCCGGCACAGGATTTACCCAAAGTCTCCGAATAACTTTTGTATAAATCTATATATTGGTCTTCAATTTGCATTGTCTGATAATTAGTATTTTAATTAATACCTAATCTGATAGTAAAAGCAATAAAGCTTAATACTGTTTATAAAAAATTATAAATTTTTGATCCAGTCATAACCCTTTTCTTCAAGCTCAAGAGCAAGCTCCTTACCGCCTGTCTTGACAATCATTCCATCATAAAGGATATGAACAAAATCGGGCACTATATAATCAAGAAGCCTTTGATAATGAGTAATAACTATCGTGGAATTCTCAGGGGTACGCAGTTTGGTGACACCTGTTGCCACAATACGAAGCGCATCTATGTCAAGCCCGCTATCGGTTTCATCAAGAATAGAAAGAGAAGGCTCAAGCATTGCCATCTGGAAAATCTCATTCCTTTTTTTCTCTCCACCGGAGAAACCTTCATTAACCGACCTGTTTGCAAGTTTGCTGTCGAGCTCAACCACAGATCTTTTCTCACGCATCAGCTTCAAAAAATCAGCAGCAGAAAGTGGTTCAAGCTCATTATGCTTGCGGTGTTCATTTACAGCAGTACGCATAAAGTTAACCATACTTACACCAGGTATTTCAACAGGATATTGAAAACTAAGGAACAATCCTTCTCTTGACCTAACTTCAGGTGCCATTTCAAGAAGATTCTTTCCTTTGAACCAAACTTCTCCTTGTGTAACATCAAATGATGGATTACCCGTAAGAACAGACGAAAGCGTACTTTTACCTGATCCGTTAGGCCCCATTATAGCATGGATTTCACCTTTACCAATCGTAAGGTTTATACCTTTTAATATCTCCTTACCGCCTATAGAAGCATGTAAATCTTTTATTTCCAATAAAATATTATCACTTGCCATATATTATTTTTTTACTTTTTTCCTGGGTTTGCCAGACTTACTACTTTTTTTCTTAGTCTTTTTTTTCTTTTTTGAAGGTTTGTAAAACCTTATAACGATTATTGAAAGAATAACAATCAACAACAATAAGAATGAACCACTTAAAAGGACTCTGGTAGTGTCCATCACTACAGCGGAATCCTTGATATTGTCAAAATACCATATACCAAGCAGAATAGCCAGTCCTATAAGTATCAGCAATATAAACAACAAAAGAGCAAAAACTTTCCAGCTCTTCTTAACAGGTTCTTCAATTTCTTCTTTCATCTTCACAAATCAACTTTATATCCTTTATATATTTTCCCCCAATCTATCAAAGCACGAAACGCGATTATCGTAAACATACCGTATAACAAAGATGTAAAAAACATACCCATCACAGCATATAGTATACACGATATTATGTCTGTTACTATCCACAGGGGCCAGTTGTCAAAATACTTGTTGGACAAAAGCCACTGCCCGGCAACGCTTGCCATTGTCAGAACTGCATCCAGTAAGGGATAAGCAGGAGGATCAAAATATTCGGGAAACCTCGATTGTAAATTAATTACCGCATATCCCCAAAGAATTCCCGCAACGATAATCGCTATAAAATATATTATTCGACTCTTCCACTGAAGAAGTCTGATTTGTTGCTCATTTTTTTTATCAGCCTGATTGCCTTTCGGGTGTTTCCACCGGTAAAATCCGTATGCGCTGAATATGAAATATATTACCTGAAGCAGCATCATTGAATACAGATGAAAACGAAAGAACAGCGTGAAATAAAGCACATTATTTATCATTCCAAAAATAAAATTGACTGATTTAGCCTTTGAAGCCAGATAAACTGCAGCCAATCCCGTAAGAACAGCCAGGAACTCCAGAACGCTTAAAGGATAGCCCCAGACTGAAAATAATGTGTGTTCAAAAACATTCATCAACCAACACTTCCTTCAAGAGTTATCTGTAAAAGTTTTTGGGCTTCGACAGCGAACTCCATCGGCAATTTGTTAATGACTTCTTTAGCATAACCATTTACAATCATTGCCACGGCATCCTCAGTCGAGATCCCTCTCTGATTACAATAAAAAAGCTGATCTTCATTTATTTTTGAAGTGGTAGCTTCATGCTCAACCACAGCAGTTTCATTATTAATATCGATATACGGGAATGTATGCGCGCCGCACTTGTCTCCAAGCAGAAGACTGTCACATTGTGAAAAGTTTCTGGCGTTTTCTGCTTTTGGTGAAACCTTGACAAGCCCGCGGTAACTGTTCTGGCTTTTACCTGCAGAAATACCTTTTGAAACTATTCTGCTTCTGGTATTCTTACCCAGATGAATCATCTTGGTGCCGGTATCGGCCTGCTGGTAATTATTTGTGACAGCAACAGAGTAAAACTCTCCAACCGAATCATCTCCCGCAAGTATGCAGCTCGGGTATTTCCATGTTATCGCAGATCCGGTTTCAACCTGAGTCCACGAAATCTTCGATCCTTTACCCTTGCATAAGCCTCTTTTGGTCACGAAGTTATAAATACCGCCTTTCCCGTTTTTATCACCGGGATACCAGTTCTGGACAGTAGAATATTTTACTTCAGCTTTTTCGTTTGCAATAATTTCAACTATTGCCGCGTGCAACTGATTTTCGTCACGCATAGGAGCTGTGCATCCTTCAAGGTAACTGACGTAACTTTCATCATCAGCCACAAGTAATGTCCTTTCAAACTGGCCTGTATTTGCTGCGTTTATCCTGAAATAAGTCGATAGCTCCATCGGACATCTCACTCCTTTTGGTATATATGCAAACGAACCGTCACTGAAGACAGCACTATTGAGGGCGGCAAAAAAATTATCTCTGTATCCTACAACTGATCCCAGATATTGCTTTACCAAATCAGGATATTGCTGTACAGCTTCACTGAAAGAACAAAAGATTATTCCGAGCTCTGCAAGATTTTCCTTGAATGTCGTTTTTACGGAAACACTATCCATCACTGCATCAACCGCCATTCCTGTCAGATGTTTCTGTTCTTCAAGGGGTATACCAAGCCTGTCAAAAGTTTTTAAAAGCTCAGGATCAACCTCAGAAAGACTATTGGGAGCCGTTTTTGATTTAGGAGCAGAGAAATAAACAATACTTTGGTAGTCAATTT
>CAZCPI010000186.1:1222-5308 GCA_964500535.1 uncultured Bacteroidales bacterium | reverse complement strand
AGAATAAATGAAGCTCCCCAGGCGAAAGTATGCCACTCAGGGTAAGGGCTCATGGCATAATAGAAAATACGGAATGGTAGAGAATCCATGGGCTTGAAAATATTGTAATTCATAAACTGATTCCCGAAAGCTGTAAATAGGAGAGGTGCTGTTTCACCGGTAATTCTTGCTACACTCAGCAATATGCCTGTCAATATGCCGCTTAAACCAGTAGGCAGAATGACTTTCAGAATTGTTTTATAGTAGGGTACACCAAGGGCAAGCGATGCTTCTTTTAGAGAGTAAGGCATCAGTTTAAGAGTTTCCTCAGTTGTTTTAATTATAACAGGAAGCATCATAATGGAAAGGGCAATTCCACCTGACAAAGCTGAGAATCCTCTGAAAGGCACAACAAACCACATGTAGGTAACAATTCCTATTACAATTGACGGCGTTCCGGAATATGTCAATGAAAATGAGACACTTTTTTCAAACATTTAGTGTACTACTCCATCGCTTGCCGGTGACGGTTTGTTGATCCAAACGGCATCAGGGAGTAACATCGGTTTCGGTATCCTTCCCTTAAACCGTTCAGGATGTTTTTCATAAGCATCCATAAGTACCTCTCCACGGGCTTCAATAATATGGGCAGCCCTTCCGTAATGGACATCTTCAGGTGTTAAAAGACCTAACCCGGAATGATAATGTTCTTTATTATACCAGGGGAAGAAGGTCTGAGAGAATGCCCTGGCATCTTCAATCGAACCGAACCTGTCAGGGAACTCAGGTCTGTATTTCATGGTTTTGAAATGAGATTCCGAATAGGGGTTATCATTGCTGACCGATGGTCTTGAATGACTTTTGGTAACACCGAGATCGGCAAGCAGAAAAGCAACCGGCTTTGATGTCATGCTCGATCCTCTGTCTGCATGGATCAGAAGTTGATCCGGTTGAATCGATTGTTTTTTGATAGTTTCTTCAATCAGCTTTTTGGCAAGGACAGCAAGTTCTCTGTGCGCTACCATCCAGCCCACCACATAGCGGCTGAAGATATCAAGGATTACATAGAGATAATAATAGGTCCACTTTACCGGTCCTTTCAATTTCGTAATGTCCCAGGACCAGACTTCATTGGGGGCTTTTGCAAGAAGCTCCGGTTTTGTATAGTGAGGACGGACCAGCTGATTTCTTCTCTCTTTTACCTCTCCTTCCTTTTCCAGGATCCTGTACATAGTGCGGATAGAGCAGATATATTTATTTTCATCGAGAAGTTTTGCGTAGACCTCCTGCGGGGCTTTATCGATAAAACGGTCCTCATGAAGGACATCAAGCACCTCACTTCTTTCTGAGACAGAAAGGGCAAGAGGGGGTGCAGAACGAACTGTTTTCACCGATACAGGTGCAATCCATCGATAGAAACCGGCACGGGATACATCAAGTGCATTGCATGCTGAACGAATGCCTACTTCATTGCCTAATGTAATAACGGCATTCATGATGTCTCCTCGCTGCTCCCTTTCAGGAGGTCGGCCACTTTTTTTTGGACATCAATAATCAGTTCCGCATGTTTGAGCTTGTGAGTAAGTTTTGCATTCTCCCGCTCCAACTCTGCAATCCGGCGGACATTAGGATCAGGTTTTTGAGGAAGGGGACCTCTCTTCTTCGGAATGAGACCCTGACTGATCTGACGTCTCCACAATGTAAGGTTCGAATAATAGAGGCCTTCACGGCGCAAAAGAGCACCGAGCTGTCCCTGTCTGGTACAGGCCTCTGCCTCTTTAAGAATGCGGAGTTTAAATGCTGCAGTAAACTTCCTGCGTACTGCTTTCTCGGTAACTTCGGGATCAGGGACTGCCCTGATATCTGATTTCCTGAGTTCTGCTGTCATTGAATCTTTCTCTTTCATTCTATTTCTCCTTCCCGCCCTTTGAGTCTAAACTATTGGGTGGAAAGTGTCTCACTTAAATTGGCACAGAGGGGATGGCGGCAAAATCGGAGAGATTCTAATCAAAATGGGTCTCGTTTCCGAAATCGATATACTAAAGGCATTATCACAACAATTTGGCATATCTTTAATTGATTTAGAACAAACAAAAATAGAAGAAAATTTAATCAATATTATTTCTTTAAACACAGCACGAAGGTTTTTTATCATTCCCGTAAAAAAGAATATGAATACCCTCACAATTGCAATTTCAGACCCCACAAGAGCCTTTAACCTTAAAGAATTACAGATGATTACAGGTTGCGATATTGAGACTGTCCTTACAACAGAATCTCAAATTGAAAGAGCTATAGTACAATATTACGAAAGCTCACATAATGTAGAGTTGAAACATTTTATGGCAGATCTGGGTATGTCTGGTAATACCTCTCTGGAAATTCTTGAGGAAGAAGAAAAAAAAGATATTGCAAAACTCGAATCTGATGCAAAGCAACCTCCTGTTGTTAAAATTGTAAATCATGTATTTACCGAAGCAATAAGATCAAATGCAAGTGATATACATATAGAACCATGGGAGGATGCTGTAAGAGTGCGTTACCGTGTTGATGGAGTTTTATACGAGATCGTAAAACTACCATTAAAGTATAAGGATGGTGTTATAACTCGCATAAAGGTTTTATCAAAGATGGATATTTCAGAAAAAAGACACCCTCAGGATGGCAGAATTAAAATTCAAATGAAGCTTGACGGAGTAATGAAGGAAATCGATGTCCGTGTTTCAAGTATACCCGCTTTTTTTGGTGAAAAGATCGTCATGCGTCTTCTCGATAAAGGAGGATTAATGCCTGATTTGAGTAGACTGGGCTTTGAAACTGAAAGTTACAAAAAATTTGAGGACGCAATATTCAGACCCTGGGGCATGATACTTGTTACAGGGCCCACAGGATCCGGGAAAACCAATACTCTTTATAGTGCTATCAGCAAAATTAACACACCGGAAGTAAATATAATGACTGTTGAAGACCCGGTAGAATTTAATATACAGGGTATAAATCAGGTTCAAGTTCATGAGAATATTGGTCTTAGTTTCGCTTCTATATTACGATCATTCCTGCGTCAGGACCCTAACATAATTCTTGTTGGTGAAATAAGGGATAGTGAAACAGCAGAAATAGCTGTTAAAGCCTCTCTGACCGGACACCTTGTTCTTTCCACCCTACATACCAATGATGCCTCATCAGCAGTTACACGTCTTGTTGATATGGGTGTTGACTCCTTCCTTGTAGCAACATCTGTTATATTAATTGTAGCGCAGAGACTTGTTCGCCGTCTCTGCCCATATTGCAAAACAGAATCGGATGTTTCAGTACAGACCTTGATAAACATAGGTTTTTCTCCTGAAGAAGCAGGTACAGTAAAAGTTTACAAGCCAAGTGGTTGTGAAAGATGCGGTAAAACAGGATATAAAGGACGTATCGGTTTATTTGAGGTATTGAAAATAACTGATCCTATTAAGGAATTGATATTTTTAAAAGCCAATGCTTCAGAAATAAGTAAAAAAGCTGTTGAGGAGGGTATGCTTACCCTGCGCCAGAGTGGTTTGAGTAAAATTAAAGAAGGCATTACAACAATTGAAGAAGTAATAAGAGAAACATTTTAAACCAGATGAAATAAAGAAAATGTTAAATTTTTTTATGAATATTGGGAATAATATTGAGAGTAGGAAAATAGGCACAATAACAGGACTTGGAAAACCTCCCCAAGTCCTTGTAATTATTAGTTTTGGTCCCACGGAGTTTCGAACTCCGGTTTCCGGCGTGAGAGGCCAGCGTCCTAGGCCACTAGACGATGGGACCTTGCAGTAAAGACAAAGAATAATATCAGAAAAAACATATGATTTCCAGATAAAAAAATATCTTGCGAAACAACAAGAATAGCGTCAAAAAATAATTAAAAAAACTTCATTTAAAAAGATTTTGCAACAGGTCAAGTCATTATGCAAAAAGTCATTATGCAAACATAAGAGGAAGACGGTCAGCTATCAGATAGCCTTTTTCAGTAGGAATTACCATTTCATCTCTGATTTTCAGAAACCCTGATTTTTTTAATTGTGACAATACATAATGAGTTGAAGAATCTTTAACACTCTCATCTATGGCTGC
>CAZCPI010000186.1:0-1212 GCA_964500535.1 uncultured Bacteroidales bacterium | reverse complement strand
ATTTAGTCCTCATACCAAGGTAGAGCCGTTCAAGCCTCAACTGATCAACTGAAAGCTTTTCTGATCCCTCTACAGGTATTTCTCCCGACAAAAGTCTATAACAATAATTTTCAACGGATCTGCAATTCCACCATCTTTTGTTATTATGAAAAGAATGTGCGCCTGGACCAAGTCCGATATAGGGTATATGTGACCAGTACTTGATGTTGTGTCGTGAGAAATGATCCTTGTCTTTCCCATAGTTGGAAACTTCATAATGAACAAAATTATTCAGTCTCAAAAACTTTGAGGTCATTAAAAATAAATTCCTCTCTTCTTCCTCTGTTATGGATTTTAATTTACCTTCTTTTTTCAACCTGCCGAATAGTGTTGTTTCTTCAAAGGTCAATTGATAGCAGGAAAGATGTGCTGGTTTAAGATCGATAGCTGTTTTCATAGTATTAGACCAGCTTTCACTGGTTTGACCTTCAAAGCCATACATCAGATCCATTCCGATATTATTAAAGCCGCAGGCCTTTGCAATAATTACTGTTTCTATTGCCTTAGCACTGTCGTGTCTCCTGTTTAAAAACCTGAGCTCTGACTCATTAAAGGATTGCACGCCTACACTCAAACGGTTAAACCCCGTTGTAATAAGTGTATCAAGTTTTTCAGTTGTTATATCATCCGGGTTAACTTCAATAGTAACTTCTGTATCGCTATGGAATCTGAAGTATCTCATAAGGCCATCCCAAATTTTTTTTAACTGAAAATTATTGAGCAGGCTGGGAGTTCCACCGCCAAGATAAAGAGAGTCGAAAATATCAAAATCCTCGCAATAAAAGGACATTTCTTTTTCAAGGGCTTCAATCCATAGATCTATTAGAGAAGTGTCTGTAACAGAATAAAAATCACAGTATGGGCATTTTGTTTTACAAAAAGGGAAATGAATATACAGACCGGCAGGCTCAGAATAATTTCTAATAATTTTACTTCTAAAATCAAGCTGTTCCTGTTTTTGATTCATTGCTTTAATAAAATAATCAACTTTGAGATATAAATATCTCTATTCTTTGTCAGTTTTTAGTACTGCCATAAAAGCACTCTGGGGAATTTCCACTGCACCGACTACTTTCATCCTCTTTTTACCTTTTTTCTGTTTTTCAAGAAGTTTTCTTTTACGCGTTATATCGCCCCCATAGCACTTTGCAGTTACATCTTTTCGAAAAGGAG
>CAZCPI010000185.1:1909-5368 GCA_964500535.1 uncultured Bacteroidales bacterium | reverse complement strand
CCTTCCACAGAAGGTGTTGTTGTTAGAATCATTTTAATATATTTGTTTAATATTTAAATAAATGAAGCCCGGGGTAAACCGCAGGCAATCCCTGATTTTAAGTTATATCCCGGTTTGCCCAAACATTCTTAAACTATCATTGAGCATTTGCCGGTAAAGTTTCAAATATATAAATAATTTTTTATGAAATACAGAAAGCTTGGTCAAAGCGACCTTAAATTGTCGGTTGTGACCTTCGGAGCCTGGGCTGCCGGCGGTATGATGTGGGGAGGCATTGAAAAAAATGACTCAGTTAATGCAATAAGAGCAGCAATAGATAGTGGAGTTACAACTATAGACACAGCACCTGTCTATGGTATGGGATATAGTGAGCAACTTGTCGGTGAAGCTATAAAGGGCTTACTAAGAGATAAAATACAGATACTTACAAAATTCGGCTTAAGTTGGAACGATACTAAAGGTGAATATTTCTTTGACAGTGTTGGTAATGACGGGAAGATGGTAAGCATCTACAGATATGCCAGTAAGGAATCAATCATACATGAATGTGAAACCAGTCTTAAATTACTTGGGACGGATTATATCGATCTTTATCAGATACATTGGGCAGATCCGACTACTCCAATCAGTGAAACTATGGAAGCTGTTAGTATGCTAATTGAACAGGGGAAGATAAGATATGCCGGAGTATGCAATTACACTGCTGAACAGGTTGAAGAAGCTGGCAAATATGTTAAAATAATATCTGATCAGGTGCCATACAGCATGGTCAGGCGCGACATTGAAAAGGAGCTCATACCCTACTGCCTTAATAATAACATAGGCATTCTTGCATACAGTCCACTTCAAAGGGGTCTTTTAACCGGCAAAATGAAACCCGGACAGACATTTGATATCAATGATTCAAGAAATGGTCAGGTATGGTATAAAGATGAAAACATCAAACAAATCAATGCTTTCTTTGATAAAATCAAACCTTTGGCAGATGAGAAACATGCAACAACAGGCCAATTGGTAATTAGCTGGACTCTTGAACAACCCGGTTTGACAATAGCACTTGTAGGTGCCAGAAATGTACCACAAGCCATTGAAAATGCTGCAGCAGCAGACATAAATCTTTCTTCGGATGAAACAGATTATATTACAACAGAATTGGAAAAATTAAAACTAATTGTATAAAACCATGAGGGTGTCTCAAAAGTCAGAGGCACCCTCATTTTATTATTAGACCTATCTTAAATCGGTTATTTTCTAAAGTTTAAAACTCATTTACAGCTCAATTATCAGACTTTGCCTTGGAGTGAGTTTCAATTCTTCTCCAAATATTACTTTGTTCCCGGTCAGAATATCAATGCCTCCGGTATAACCTGCAATTGATTCTTTGTATTGTTCCATCTTAATGTTGTTATCCTTATCGGTTCCATTAAGGATTACCAGAACCTTTCGTCCATTGTACTCCCTCAAATAAACATATGCACCATTTCTGGGAACATAATGTTTCAGACTGCCTTTGGCAATAACATCATTTCCCTTACGCCATTCAAGCAATTTCTTGATGAACCCACGAGCTTCATTCTGTAAAGCACTTCTGCCCGCAGCAGTGAAAGCATTTTTAACATCACCCAGCCAGCCACCGGGAAAATCCAGTCTGACATAACCATCACTGATCTTTTTATCACCATTCATAAGTATTTCGCTACCATAGTACAGCTGAGGTATTCCTCTTGAGGTTAAAAGAAATGTATAAGCCTGTTTGAAAACCGAAAGATCCGAAGGGTATTCAAGTAAAAAGCGGTTTGTGTCGTGGTTTTCAAGAAAAACAAGTAGATTATTAATATCAGGATACATGAAATCAAAACTCAACAGCTCATAAATCCTTGTCAGACCATTGTCCCAGTCAGTATTCTTATGAAATGCATTGTGTGCTTCAAGCATCAGTGAAAAGTCCATTACAGTTTTTAGATTTGAATTGCCCTTTTCATTAAGCTTGCTGTTTGCCTGCCAGTAAGCGACTCCTGGTTGATAGTTAATCCAGGCTTCACCTACAATATTGAAATTCGGATACTCATTAAAAACAGCTTTACACCATTCAGACATCATATCAGCATCAGCATAAGGATGGGTGTCCTGCCTGATACCATCAATATTTGAAAATTCAATCCACCAGATACTGTTTTGTATCAAATATTTAGCTAAATGCGGATTTCGCTGATTCAGATCAGGCATGGCATCAACAAACCAACCATCGAACATAAGCTTCTTATCATATTCTGAGGCATAAGGATCAAAACTGACAAACTTATCATGATTAGTCTGTACAAAATTCCCGTCAAAATTAATCCAGTCTTTAAAAGGTTTGTCTTTCATCCATATATGTTCGCTGCCACAATGGTTGAAAATCATATCCATAACGACCTTAAGTCCCTTTTGGTGAGCTTTTTCAACCAAACCGGCATATTGCTCGTTAGTACCGAAGCGCGGATCTATCCTGTAATAATCGGTAGTGGCATAACCATGATAAGAGCCACCCGGCATATCGTTTTCAAGTACAGGATTCAACCAGATTGATGTCACACCCAGGTCAGCAATATAATCCAGATGCTTTTCAATGCCTGCAATATCACCACCATGTCTGGCATTCGGATCCTTTCTGTCAACATTGACAGTACAATATTTCATTTTAAGATTATCGTTGGTAGTATCTCCGTTTGCAAAACGATCAGGCATTAGAAGATAAAGCACATCAGTAGTAGTAAAACCTTTACGCGAAGCAGGGTCAACAGTTCTGGCTTTCAACTCATAATTTATAATCTTTTTCCTCCCGCTCTCCTTAAACTGAATTCTGTATTTGCCGGGGGCTGCATTTGCTATATCAAGATAGATTATCAGATAATCAGGACTATCACATTTAACAACCTGTTTCAGTAATAAACCTTTGTCAAGTGACGATACTTCGTTTCCGGCAATATTATCACCATAAGCCATTATCTGCAACTCAGTATTTTTCATTCCTGCCCACCAGAAAGCTGGCTCAAGCTTGCTAATATTTAATGTTGCTGACAACCCAGTAGAAACCAGCACGAATAACAGTAAAAATAACTTCTTCATAAACATAAAAAATTTAGAGCTTAACAGAATTTTCTTCAGGTATCCCAAAAACCAGTGAAATCCTTAAATCAACGGTTGAGTTACAACCGTCAGTACCAAAAATCCTGATATAAGATTGTTTGTACTCATTGGCTTCTCCCGGTATCAATACAGAAAAACTCTTACTGCTGTAAGTTACATATTTTTCGGACAATGGTACATTTTGCCAAAGCACAATTATCTCCGCCGGTTCACCCGAATATCCAAACAATAGTCTTTTATTTAGAAAACCCTTCGGAATAATAAATGAGGACTCCGCACAAAATCTATCAATGATACTTTTTCGCGCAAATATCAAAGAAATACATTTAC
>CAZCPI010000185.1:0-1809 GCA_964500535.1 uncultured Bacteroidales bacterium | reverse complement strand
CCCTCATCTTCATAAATTTTCCCGTAAGCCTTCCCGGTTTCGTCAAGAGAAACCAAAAGCGTAATGGAATCAGTAGAATAATCTACTGTGCTTTGGACCAGATTACATAAAGGCACAACAGCTCCGGGTCTGATCCTGACATCAGGCAGATACTTATCTTTTTGCGACATCTCACCATTAATAGATACAGTCCTCCAATTGCCTGAAGGCATACAGACTTTCCCTGACCACTTTGGTATAATTATAAGGTCAGAACCAATCATAAATGCCTGCTGCTCTTTGCGTAATGTTGTGTCTTTGAAATCCGCAAAAAATACAGGACGCATTATAGGCATACCGCTGGTCGATGCCTCCTGAAACAGAGTATAATAATAAGGCAAAAGCCTGTAGCGTCTGTTCAATGAAGCCCTGGATATATTTTCAACTTCAGGACCAAAAGCCCAGGGTTCTTTGTTATTTGTTCCTACTGCAGCATGAGCTCTGGAAAAAGGATAAAAAACGCCTGTAGAAATCCAGTGTGCAAAAAGATCGGCTGAAGTATTACCGTCAAATCCGCCAATATCAGGACCTGAAAAAGACTGACCCGACATTCCAAGATTTAATAACATAGGGATAGAAAGTTTCATATGCTCAAAAGTACCACAGTTATCACCAGTCCATGTAGCGCCATAACGATGACTACCGAGGAAACCTGAACGTGACAAAATGAAAGGCCTCTTATCAGGATTAACAGCAAGAATACCTTCACGCGAAGACCTGATCATAAGCATGCCATAAACATTATGATATCTCAAATGAGGACCTTCCGCTAAATCTTTTCCACCCCTGTGAACATTATCTTCGGGCATTGTACCGCTTTCCACTTCAAAAACAGAAGGTTCATTCATATCATTCCATACGCCGTCAATGCCTTTTGCCATATAATCCTTATAAAGCGCTGCCCACCATTTTTGTGTTTCAGGTCTGGTAAAATCAGGAAATTTACATTCACCAGGCCAAACCTTACCGATAAAGTCATTACCGCTGCTATCCTTAACCCAATGATTTCCTTCAGTACCAGATTTATAAACAGAATAGTTTTCATCAACTTTTATCCCGGGGTCAATCATCCAAACAGCCTTGAATTTTTTTTCATGCAAATATTTATTCAAGGCAGCAGGGTCAGGAAATTTAATGCTGTCAAAAGTAAAAACCCTGTAACCATCCATATAGTCAATATCATGCCAGATAACATCACAAGGTAAACTACGTTTACGAAATTCATCAGCAATCTCCCTGACTCTGGTATCTGGTTCATAAGAGTAACGACTTTGCTGGAAACCAAGACTCCAAAGAGGCGGCAATTCAATTCTTCCCGTTAATGAAGTCATAGATTTCAGCACTTCAGCAGGATTCTCACCCTTGATTATGATAACCCTCGGAGCACTGCTTTGAGCAATAAATCTAATACTGTCATCAAGTATCAAATCCTGTTTCCATGTATTATCACAAATAATACCAAATGATGTTCCATCTTTATTTACTCCCATAACCCACGGATGAGAATGATAAAGACTCTTTCCTCCATCTTTCTTATAAGTGTAATTATCAGTATTCCAAAGTGTTATTTTTTGACCATTTCTTACTAATGGACCAACAACTTCACCGGTTCCATAAAGATCAGCACCCTCAGGTATGGCAATTTTCACCACCGACCTACCCGAATCCTGACAAAAAACAGGCTTTAATCCCCAGTTATCAGGAATTTTGGCAACAACCTCAAGTTCCTTTTCAATAGCAAAAGAAGGCAAATGTGATTTTGCGTCGAAA
>CAZCPI010000184.1:0-5387 GCA_964500535.1 uncultured Bacteroidales bacterium | reverse complement strand
AACTGTATAAATACTTTCATTACCAACGACAATGACTGATGCTCCGGCAATTGGAGCACCTGAAGCATCGATGACTTTACCGCTTACAGCACGTGACTGGGCATATGAGTTTATTCCCGTCAGGCATGCGGCAAAAATCAAGACGATTTTTACTACAAATAATAATTGCTTTGTCATAAATTAGATAATAGGTTAAAAAATAAGTAATTTGGTTAAATTGGTTTCAATTTTAAAGGTATTTATCAATCTATGAACATAATTATAAAATGGGGTCATATTGATTTGCTAATCTCCCATAAAGAGCCTTTCATTTCCTTTCTCCCGATCAATGAATCAAAAGTCAAAGCATGTGAACGATAATGAAATATTCTCCCTTTTCCCGGCCTGTTTTGTCCGGTATATTTACAAAAGAAGTAATAGTGATATTTTAAGAGTCAATTTTGAAAGTATTTGGATGATTTCTTTATACAAGTATGAGTATCTTCGTAATTTATAATTTCAGGTCATATTGTATATGAAACAATTCATTCTGACAGCTTTTCTTCTATTTGTTTTGTCTGTAAACGCATTATTTGGGAGCGGGCATTACTATTTCAGGCATTACAAGAGCGATGAAGGTTTGCCCAACAATACTGTAACATGTACCATTCAGGATCATTTCGGATTTCTATGGTTCGGAACCAAAGACGGAATCTGTCGCTTCAACGGCAAGGATTTCACCGTTCTGGAAGATCAAAATCTCCGGAGTTGTATTAATGGAATGACTTTTTCAATGTGCGAAGATCAAGACGGGATGCTATGGTGCTGCTCAACAAACGGGACCGGGTACTATAATCTGTACACATCCGAAGTTTCCTGCATAAAGGAACTTGAGGGATACCGTTTTTTCGATATCAACGTTGATAAGGATAACAATGTCTGGTTTGTCTCTTCCGGCTCTGTTTTTAAATTAAGCAGAAGTACAGGCGAATTTATCAGATATTCAGCTGAAAGACATTTCAATGCCCAGCATTCATGCGTAGATCGGGATGGTTATATATGGTTCACCACCTATCAGGGAGATATTCGTCGCTACAATCCGGATACCGATTATTTTGAGGTGTTTCCCCTGATCACAGACAAAACAAATGTTTCCCACTACCCTATTCATATAAAAACCATAGACGAGAAATACCTTCTGTTGTCTACAAACAATTATGATCTGATCAAGTTCAACATGGATAGCGGAGAAAGTGAATACCTGATCAATGTCGGTCATCCGGTAAATTGTCTTTTACCCAGAACAGACTCTGAATATTGGATTGGCACTCTTGACGGATTGGTTGTTTACGATAATCATCAAAAAACAACCTCCTTCATTAACGACTCGGCAAGAAATGCTTTGAGCAACACCAACGTAATCAGCATTTTACAAGATAACGAAGGAAATGTCTGGATGGGAACTTACTATGGCGGTCTGAATCTTTGGCACAACAGAAAAAACAGTTTTGGTCAAATATTTTATACGGGTTATGAAGGCTCTTTTTTCGGAAAACTTGTCCATGCACTGACACCCGATGCAGACGGAAATCTTTGGATAGGTACCGAGGACGGAAATCTCAACAAATTGAGCTTCATTGACAGAAGCTCTGTTTGGTTTTCTAACAAGAAAGGGTTTCCATCCAATCTGAATATTCACGGTTTGCTCCAGGAAGAGAATCTTCTTTGGATTGCTACTTATAATAAAGGACTTTTTAAATACGATCTGGAATCTGATCAAATTGACAAACATCCGGGCCTGCCGACCGATCAATGTGTATGTATCTTAAAAACCTCCGACAATTCCATATTGATTGGGACTACATATGGATTGTATAGATATGAAAGGTCAACAGACAGTTTTAGATTTATTGAAGGTCCTGGACACCGTTTTATTCATACGCTATATCAGGATAGTTACGGGACTGTATGGGTAGGTACGTACGGATCCGGCATATATCACTCCAACGACGATCTGCAGAATTTTGACAGTATCAGGACCGACACAGAAAACGGATTGAAATCAAACTACATTAACTATTTCTTTGAGGATTCTTCTCATATTTTATGGGTGGCTACTGAGGGAGGAGGTTTGTGCAGAACATCACTTGAAGGAGACCTGTCATTTACACATATTACCCGCAATGACGGACTTCCTTCCAACATTGCATGTACTATCACTCAGGATCAAAAAGGATTGTTATGGGTCTCCACCACAAAAGGTCTTACCACATTAGATCCGCTTACAGATGAAGTATTAAAAGTTTATCTGGACAATAACGGTATTGTGGGTAATCAGTTTTCATACGGTTCCTGTTACCAGTTCCCTTCCGGACAGTTATGCTTTGGAACCACCAATGGCATGATAACCTTCAATCCGGCTAACCTGAAAGATCCCATTACCAATGCCCCCCTCTATATTTACGATATTCATACAGGAACCGACCAAGATTTCAATTTTATTAATACCGACGGAAAATCTGCTGTCACTTCAGATAAAATCCGCATCCGGCAAGCCGATGCGGCATATTTGTCTATATCTTTTTCAGCTCTGTATTATTCCAACATTTGTACTCCCCTTTATGAGTATACGCTTTCAAGCGGAAGAAGGCAATCAATTCAGAAAGTGTCAACAGAGAATACCATTGTATTTACAGACATGAATCCCGGTCATTATCTCTTCAGTGTGAAGGTTTTGGGAAGCAATTCTCCGGAATCATACAAAAGCCTGTCAATTAGAGTGGTACCCCCTATTCACAGATCTATATGCGCATATATTTTCTATTTTCTCATTCTTGCTGCCGTAGGCACATTTTTTTTGATTCTTTTATTCAAAAAAAGGAAAATTGAAGAGACAAGCAAACTAGAACAAATGGAAGCCTTGAAACAGAAAGAGATATACGATGCAAAAATCAATTTTTTCACAAACATCACACACGAGATAAGAACACCTCTTTCACTCATTAAGATGCCTGTAGAAAAAATCATTTTGCATAAAGAGTATACAGAAGCATCCAGGGATGACATGATGACTATCAAGTCTAATACAAACAGACTTTTGGAACTGACCAACCAATTGCTTGATATAAGAAAGATGGAAAAAAACCAGATTACGGTTAACTTCCTTAAGGAAGACATCTGCTCTATAGTCAGGAAAACGTGTGAATATTTTGCCAAAGCCGCAAAAGAACAACACATTTCATACACAGTCAACATTCCGGATCAACCCGTCATGATGATGTGTTCTACTGAAATCGTTAAAAAGATTATCAGCAACTTATTGTCAAACGCCATCAAATACTGTAAGAACAGCATTGAGTTATCACTCGCCATAGCTGAGAATAAACAGAATGTGGAAATTCGTGTTACCAACGACGGGGACCTGATACCCTTCAATGAAAGGGAAAAAATTTTCACGCCTTTCTACCAGATCCGCACTGTAAGTGCTCAACTTAAGGGAAGTAACGGCACCGGCCTGGGACTTCCCTACGCAAGGACTCTTGCGCATCTTCATAAAGGAACACTAGTCATTGACACTGATGTGAAAGACAAAAACTCCTTTGTATTGACATTACCTATTGATCAACCGTCTCTTATTAATGAAGTATATACGGATGCAGGGGAAGACAAATTTACGGATTCAGATCCGGATTCGGACTCGGACAGCAGCAAACATACGATCCTGATTGTTGAAGATGCATCTGAAATGCGACGTTACCTTTCCAGGGAGCTTTCTTCCGAATACAATGTTTTCACAGCATCAAACGGCGAGGAAGGCATGAATATTATTAAAGAGCAAAAGATTGATCTGGTAGTAACCGATCTTATGATGCCGGTTATGGATGGATGTCAGTTATGCAATTTCATCAAGAACGACATAGAATACAGTCACATCCCGGTTATTCTCCTTACAGCTGCCGTCGGTGTTGAAACGCGTATTGAAACATTACAGGTTGGTGCAGACGGTTACATAGAAAAACCTTTCGCGATTGAACTTTTAATAGCCAACATATCCAATCTTTTCAAAAATAAGGAAATAGCATACAGACAGTTCGCGAATTCTCCCCTGTCCCATTTTAACAGTGTTTCTTTCAACAATGTTGAAAAAGCCTTTATGGATAAGCTTCATGAAACGATCATGAAGCATATGGCTGAGCAGGATCTGGGAATTGATACACTCACCCAATTGATTGGTACAAGTAAATCTACCCTTTACAGGAAAATAAAAGCCAATACAGGATTAAACACAAACGAATATATTCGCATCTGCAGGTTGAAAAAAGCAGCAGAAATGTTATCTACCCAGGAATACAGAGTAAATGAAGTGGCCTACCTGGTAGGATTCTCTTCCCCATCTTACTTTACAACCAGTTTCCATAAGCAATTTAACATTTCACCCTCGGCATTTGTAAAAAATCTGAGAATGGAAGAATAGGCCTATTACAAATTATTACACTTTTATTTAAACAACAAGGCCGCAAACTGATTGAGTGAGCGGCGCCAGGTTTGCCACTCGTGTGCTATTCCGGGGGATTCGTAATAAACGTGCTTTATCCCTTTATTATCCAACAGATCGTGAAAGGCTTTTACTCCTGCATACATATGTTCAGGCTCATCAGTACCAATGCTGACATATAGAAGCCTCATCTCTTTATTGAGTTCAGGGGTATAATCGTCCGGAGAGTTAACCATCCCGGATCCGCTGAAACCGCCCACATAACTAAAAAGATCCTGATGTGAAAGGCCAATGCTCCAACTTTGGAATCCGCCCAGGGAAAGCCCGGCGATCGCCCTGCTGTTACGGTCTGTAATCGTCCTGTATTCGTCATCGATCATTGGAATGAGCTCCTCCACTACTACCCGCTCAAAAGCCGTAAAATCAAAAATGTTACGGTTGATCGTGGTTGGGCCGGAGTCCGCCAGTATAGCAGTCCCCCTGTCCATAACCACGAGCATGGGAACGGCTGCGCCGGAATCAATCAGGTTATCCATTATATTGTCCATCCGGCCTTGGTTTGGCCATCCTGTTTCATCTTCTCCGCCACCATGTTGCAGATAAAGCACCGGATAACGTTTCTCAGTGCTGAAATCATATTCTGCAGGTGTATAGACATAACATATCCGCCAGGTTTGGGTGAGATCTGACCAATATCTCTGCATTCTGACCTCACCGTGAGGAACATCTTTCTGGTGATAAAAATCAACACCGGCTTCCGGAATTTCAATTCCACTAGCCATCAGACCGCATCCGTAAAACAGTTTGCTTGACGGATCTGAGATTCTGACCCCGTCAACATTGATAAAATAATAGTGGAATCCCGGAACCTGGGGATCGGATGTAACCTCCCAGATTCCATCATTTATCTGTT
>CAZCPI010000183.1:0-5420 GCA_964500535.1 uncultured Bacteroidales bacterium | reverse complement strand
AACTACGTTCCTAAAGAAGATTAATACAACAGATTAAATCTGTTCTGAATAATTTAAAAAAACGTCTCAAGATATCTTGGGACGTTTTTTTGTGTCCACTTTTTTTATTATTGACACATTAACACCAAATAATTATCTAAAATTAAATAAACGACACTTAAAAATATTCATATATTTGCCAATAGTAAGATACGTTACTATTCGGATTTTCAGATAAATGTCTGCTAATGAAACATTTCGATAAACATAACTCTAAAAGAAAAGTCCTGCAAATGATTTTCCTGATGTTCTGCCCGATACTTGCGGCACAGACATATAATCTGACGCTAAACGTTGATACAGCAGGAACACTGAATAAACTGATTGCTGCTGAAATAAAGGATTCGGTTGTAAGCCTTACACTCAGCGGCGAGCTTAATGGCAGTGATATACTGTTTATAAGGGAGATGGCAGGAAGCGATAAAAATGGAAAAGCCACAAAAGGTAATCTTGCTGTACTTGATATTTCGAAGGCTACATTTGTGGCAGGTGGTTCGTTTTATTATCTGTATTATTCGATGATAGAAAACAAAATCGGAAATTATATGTTTTATAAATGCCCTAAATTAAAATCTGTATTTCTACCGGAAAATATTGAATTTATGGGTGTTTATGCCTTTTCCGAATGTAACAGTCTGGAATCAGTTTACATCTCAAATGGATTTGTCAGTATCGGGAGTCAGGCTTTCTACAAATGTCCATCATTCAAATCAATAATTGTGGATAGCAGGAACGAGAATTTAGCTTCTGAAGATGGTGTTTTATTTGACAAAGGATTCACAAGTCTTATAATGTATCCGTGCCAAAAACAGGATTCTTCATATACAATACCCTCATCAGTTAAGACTGTTAAATCTGAAGCATTTTATGATTGCGGTGCTTTAAAATCAGTAATTATGCCTGATAATGTCACAAATTTGGGAACATCTTCATTCTACCGTTGCGTAAATCTACAAAATGTGTCGTTTTCTAAAAATCTGACATCTATACCTGAAAAAGCCTTTTCAAAATGTTCAAGTCTTGTATCTGTTGATCTGCCTTATAGCCTGATTACTATTGAAAAAGAAGCTTTTTCAGAATGTACTAAACTTAGCTCTGTAATCATGCAGCAGCAGGTTACATCTATCGGAGAAAGAGCTTTCATTTTTTGTAAAAATCTAATCAGCGTTGCATTTCCGGGAAGTTTAAAGACAATTGGTAGATGTGCATTCTTTTCCTGCGATAGTCTTGAAACAGCCATTTTACCTTCGGATCTGGAAGAATTGGGAGTGTCAGCATTTGTATCTTGCGGCATTACATTACTTGTCATACCTGGTAGTATTAATACGATAAGAGGAGCCACTTTTTCCGGATGTTCTAAACTTACGGAATTAGTTATTCCGGAAGGTATTACAAGAATTGAAGAAGGGGCTTTTGCAAATTGTTCTGGTTTGGATACAATTGTTTTACCTCAAAGTTTAAAGGATATCGGACCAGAAGCATTTAGGGGATGTAACAATCTAAATAATCTTTTTATTCCCAAAGATGTTTTATCCATTGATGAAAGAGCTTTCATGAGCTGCAAAAACTTATGTAGCTTCACAGTTGATAATCTCAACCCAAAATACTGCTCCCGTGAGGGTGTATTATTTAATAAAGATGCTTCAGTGATAATATGTCATCCAAATAAAAAAAGTCTCTCATACGTTATACCCAATTCTGTAAATCATATTGGTAATTATGCTTTTTATCAAAGTGATATATCAAACATACAATTCACAGACTATGTTGAAACCATAGGCAGGCGGGCATTCCATTATTGTAACAATCTGACTTCATTAGATTTACCATGCGTAACAAGTTTGGAAGTTGAAGCTTTTTCTCAATGTAAAAGTATTAAATCCATTACAATGCCTTATCTTGAAGAGATAAAAGAATCTGCATTTGGCAGTTGCATATCTTTAGACAGTATTGAAATACCGGAAAATGTAAGCTGTATTAATGGCGGTGCTTTTGCTAGTTGTACAAGTCTTAAGTCCGTTACGTTATGTAAAAAGCTTGATTCGATAAATTTAAGTGCATTTCATAATTGTATTTCTTTGAGAAAAATTTACTGCAAAAATCCAATACCTGCTGTAGTTCAGCCATATAATTATGATTTTTATAATGCTTTTTATAGAGTAAATATGGATTCCTGTTTACTTATTGTTCCAAAAGGCTCATTTTCCAGATATTCAAATGCGTATGGATGGTATAATTTCAAACAAATAATTGAAGAAGGAGCTGTCGTTTCAACACCGGTTGCTAAAACAAAGGATCCGATTATTGCCATTTCAAATGGAGTAATAAACATTAGTGATATGCCTGATAATAGCAATGCCGAAATATTTACTTTGTCCGGAAATCTTATTGACACAATCAGAGCCGGAGAAAACAACTCATCGATGGTGATGAACAAAGGTTTTTATATTGTAAGGATCTCTGCATCAGGTAAAGTTTATAAAATAAGTATATAAAACCTGATATGAAGAATACTTAATAATAGTCAAATCCGAAAAAGGCGGAAGTTATTTCTGCCTTTTTTTCTTACCTTTATAGTATAATTATTATTGTTTGCGTCATAATGTCATGCTTGTTAATAATGGCATGACTGTTGATTGTTACAAAGCAAATATAAACAACTACAGACTTTCAACAGTAAAGTTTGCCCATATGGAATTACAAATAAAGAAAAGATTATCAGAAGATCCCGAAGAATATGAGGGAGACTTTATACCTGTCATTTCTGAGAGTGAAGAGTTTATGAACCTACATCAGAAAGACTTGCCCGATGCAATGCCCATTTTGCCGCTTAGGAACATGGTTTTGTTTCCGGGTGTCGTCATGTCGGTTTCAATAGGCAGAGTTAAATCATTAAGGCTGGTCAGAGAAGTATACCAGAAGGAATTAATGCTGGCTGTTTTCACGCAGAAAGATGCCAATGTTGACAATCCCGAATACAATGACCTGCATCAGATTGGTTTGGTTGCCCGCATTCTGAGGATTCTCGAGATGCCTGACAACTCGACTACAGTCATCTTGCAGGGCATGAAGAGGTGCAAACTTGAAAACATCACTACAGATACTCCCTATCTCAAAGGACGTGTTTCAATAAGGGAAGAAATACTGGTAAATCCTGACGACAAGGAGTTTGAAGCATTAATCCAGGCCATCAAGGATTTGTCTGTCAAGATTATCAAAAATTCAGGCAACATACCTCAGGAAGCTACATTTGCAGTAAGAAACCTTGAGCAACCTTACTCACTGGTTAACTTTATATCTGCCAATTTTGCATTCAAGCTTAACGACAAACTGATGCTGCTGCAGATTGACGATATAAAAGACCGTTGTTATCAGCTGCTTGATATTATGACCAGCGAGTCACAACTCCTTGAGCTTAAGGTTTCGATACAATCAAAGGCGCGTGAAGATATAAATCAGCAACAAAAGGAGTACTTCCTTCAACAGCAGATTAAAACCATTCAGGATGAGCTTGGCGGTAATATCCAGGAGCAGGATGTGATGGAAATGCGTGAGAAAGCTTCAAAAAAGAAATGGGACGAGAAGACTGCTGCTGTTTTTGAAAAAGAATTGCAGAAACTCGAAAGGACCAGCATGCATTCACCTGAGTATTCCACCCAGTTGAATTATCTGACTGTACTGCTTGACCTCCCGTGGAATGAATACTCCAAAGATAACTTTAACCTGAAAAGAGCTAAAAAAATACTTGACCGTGACCATTACGGACTCGAAAACATCAAGGAACGCATACTTGAACATCTTGCTGTCCTGAAGCTTAAAGGTGATATGAAATCTCCGATTGTCTGCCTGTACGGCCCTCCGGGAGTCGGTAAGACATCACTGGGCAAATCTATCGCAGAAGCCCTTGACAGGAAATATATAAGGATTTCTCTTGGAGGTCTTCATGACGAAGCAGAAATCAGAGGTCACAGACGTACATATATCGGCGCAATGCCGGGAAGAATCATTCAAAATCTTGTCAAGGCTGGTACTGCCAATCCGGTTTTCATACTTGATGAAATCGACAAAATTGGCAATGACTTCAGAGGAGACCCCTCTTCTGCCCTACTTGAAGTACTGGACCCTGAACAAAACGGAAGCTTCCATGACAATTTCGTTGACATAGATTTTGACCTTTCAAAAGTACTTTTTATAGCTACAGCAAACAATCTTGGCACAATATCTGCGCCATTGCTTGACCGTATGGAGCTGATTGACATCTCAGGATATCTTACTGAAGAAAAGATTGAAATAGCTCATAAGCATCTTGTACCTAAAGAAGCAGCAAATCACGGTATCCCTGCTAAAAGCGTACAGATAAACAAGACTGCCATAAGGAAGATTGTCGAAGAGTACACCAGAGAATCCGGAGTAAGAGAGCTTGAAAAGAAGATAGCCAGAATCATGAGGAAAATGGCTGTCAAGATTGCATCTGATGAAACCCATACCGAGACTGTAAATGATGATAATATCAAGGATTTTCTTGGCATGCCAATTTACAGTACAGATACTTACGAAGGCAATGATTATGCCGGTTTCGTAACCGGCCTTGCATGGACAGCTGCCGGAGGAAAAATACTGTATATTGAATCCAGTCTGAGTAAAGGTAAAGCTAATAAGCTGACTCTTACGGGAAATCTCGGAGATGTAATGAAGGAATCTGCAGTAATTGCTCTTGAATATTTAAAATCCCATGCCTCTTATCTCGACATTAACGAAGATGTATTTGATAACTGGAATGTACATATTCATGTGCCTGAAGGAGCAATTCCAAAGGACGGACCATCTGCAGGTATAACAATGGTGACTTCACTGGCTTCAGCTTTCACTCAAAGGAAAGTAAAGAAAAACCTTGCCATGACAGGAGAAATAACATTGCGTGGTAAAGTGCTTCCGGTTGGAGGTATTAAAGAAAAAATACTTGCGGCTAAGCGTTCGGGCATTAAAGAGCTGATACTATCGAAGGAAAACCAGAAAGATATCAGTGAAATCAAAGAATCATACCTCAAAGGTTTGACATTCCATTATGTCACTGACATGCATGAGGTGCTTGATATAGCTTTGCTGAAAGAAAAAGTCAGTAATCCTGTCGATTTAAACATAAAACCTGCAAATGGTGAACATTGATTTTTTTTATTAGTAAATATGTTGAAAGAAGCTGCCTTACCCGCAGCTTCTTTTTTTATTTCCGGTGCACGCGTTCACTGCTGCTTTTCTGCGGGATTAGCGCAAAAAGTTTTATACCTGTACGCAATCGAAGAATGCCCGCTGACTGCGGCGGGGATATTGAATTCCGGTGAGCGCATTCCCCGCTGCTCTGCGGCGGGGTTAGCGCAAAATGA
>CAZCPI010000182.1:0-5441 GCA_964500535.1 uncultured Bacteroidales bacterium | reverse complement strand
CAAAAACTGAAAATTATATGGGAACAATACATTTAACAAAAGACGAATTCTTAAAAAAAGTTGTGAATTACGAAACCAATCCAAATGAATGGAAATATCTTGGTGACAAGCCTTGTATAATTGACTTTTATGCTGATTGGTGCGGACCTTGTAAAGCTGTCGCTCCAATATTGGAAGAGCTGGCTAAAGAATATAATGGTAAAATTTATATCTATAAAATTGATACAGATAAAGAGCAGGAACTGGCCGGTGCTTTTGGCATCAGAAGCATACCAAGCATTTTGTTTGTTCCGATGAATGGTCAGCCTCAGATGAGTATGGGGGCTCTGCCAAAAGATAAGCTAAAAGAAGCTATCAATAATGTTTTACAGGTGAAGTAAACCGGTAAACTGAAAATTACTGTTTTTTTTCAATCAGTAAACTTTTGTAAATTTGTGTCCTGTATGTCAGAATGACTTACAGGACATTTTTATTGAAGAAATATCTTATGAAGGAATCTAAATCATATCCCTGGCTTGTCGTAATAATGCTTTGGTTTGTTGCTTTGCTTAACTATCTGGATCGCCAAATGCTTTCTACTATGAAACCTTCAATGATGCAGGATATTGCAGAATTGACTAAAGCAGAGAATTTCGGGAGACTGATGGCTATTTTTCTCTGGATTTATGCTTTTATGAGTCCAATATCCGGTATCATTGCTGACAGATTAAACAGGAAATGGCTCATAGTGGGTAGTCTGATGGTTTGGTCCGGAGTAACTCTTGCGATGGGATATTCTACAAATTTCAACCAATTGCTTGTTTTGAGAGCGATAATGGGAATAAGCGAAGCATTCTATATCCCTGCCGGTTTGGCTTTGATTGCAGATTATCATCAGGGGAAGACCAGATCTATTGCAATCGGAATTCATACTACAGGTATTTATTTAGGACAGGCATTTGGCGGATTCGGGGCTGCAATTGCCGGTAATTTTTCATGGCAATTTACATTTCATTCATTTGGATGGATAGGAATAATATATAGTTTAGTATTGATTGTCTTTTTGAGAGAGAAGAAATCATATGTGATTGAAAAAGGACAAAAAACTGATTTTAGTCAGGAATTTAAAAATGCTTATAAGGGATTAGGTATGTTGTTCGGGAATATTGCATTTTGGATTCTCGTGTTTTATTTTTCGGCACCAAGTTTTCCCGGTTGGGCAGTAAAGAATTGGTTGCCCACACTTTATTCAGATACATTAGGTCTTGATATGTCACAGGCCGGTCCTATAGCCACTATTACTACAGCTATGTCTTCGTTTGTCGGAGTTTTGGCAGGCGGATTTTTTTCAGACAGGTGGGTAATGAAACATCTCAAGGGAAGGATATACACAGGAGTGATTGGATTATCACTGACTATACCGGCTTTGTTCCTTCTGGGATATGGTAATGGTTTAATCCCTGTAATAATGGGAGGTATACTTTTTGGATTTGGTTTCGGCATGTTTGATGTCAACAATATGCCGATTTTATGCCAGTTCGTATCGCCAAGATACAGGGCGACAGGGTATGGATTGATGAATCTGGCCGGAATATCATCTGGAGCCATTATTACTGAGTTTCTTGGAAAATCAGCAGACCATGGAAATATGAGGCAGGTTTTTGCATTGTTGTCGATTGTTGTAATTGTCGCTATAGTTTTACAATTGACTGTTTTGAAACCGAAAACAGTCAATATGGTTGATTAGGAGATTTTCACAGGTATTCTCTGTTATAAGACTGCAGGATTGGTTTGACTGAAACAGGAAATAATTAAATGAAATAAAAATTGAAGAAATCATCAAATATGGTGATTTATAGAACAAAATTGCAGGTATAAGGTTTATAAGATTAGGTTAACAAAAATCATTGAATTATGTCAGAAAAGAAAAAGGTTATAGTAGTAGGAGGAGGTTTTGCAGGCGTAAGAATTGCAATGGATCTGGATGAAAATATGTTTGATATTCTGATTATTGACAAAATCAATCATCATCAGTTTCAGCCTTTATTTTATCAGGTTGCTACTTCTCAGATTGAACCTTCAAGTATATCCTTTCCGTTAAGGAACATTTTTAAGAAAAAAAGGAATGTTCAGGTCAGAAAAGCGGAGGTGACTGAAATCGTACGTGAGTCTAATTTGATTAAGACTACTTCAGGTGAATTTCATTACGATTATCTGGTTTTGGCAATTGGTTGTCGTACAAATTTCTTTGGGAATGTTAATATCAGGAATAATGCTTTTTCACTTAAGACTACATATGATGCTATTACACTGAGAAATCACGTGTTGCAAAATTTTGAAGATATACTTTCTGCTAAAGAGGAAGAGAAACAAGCTTTTTTAAATCTTGTAATAGTTGGCGCAGGACCGACCGGGGTTGAACTTGCAGGTGCTTTTGCAGAAATAAAAAAACATATACTACCTAAGGATTATCCGGGAATAGACTTTTCAAAATTCAGAATAATACTTGTAGATGGTACTGAATACCCGTTGAATAATATGAGTATGATGGCAAAAAAGACCTCGGCTGAATATCTTAAGAAAATGGGTGTTGAATTAAAGGCTAAAGTTCTTGTAAAAGACTATGATGGCGAGACAATAACATTTACAACCGGAGAACAATTGCCAACCAGAACCGTAATATGGGCTGCCGGTGTGAGAGGACGTTTGATGGACGGGATCGATGAATCTCAGATAGCACCTCATGGAAAAAGACTACTGGTAGACAGGATTAATAAATTGAAAGATTCAGAAAACATTTTTGCTGTTGGCGACATCGCATACATGGAAACGCCTAAATACCCGAGAGCACATCCACAGTTGGCAAATGTGGCTATCAATCAGGCTAAACTTTTGGCTGATAATCTTAAGAGAATAGAAACCGGAAAGAAGGTTAAGGAATTCGAATACAAAGATTTGGGCTCAATGGCTACTATTGGTACAAATAAAGCAGTAGTAGATTTACCTTTTGTGCGTTTCAAAGGCTATATTGCATGGTTGGTCTGGATGTTCTTACATTTAATGTTGATACTTAGCGTCAAAAATAAACTGATAATATTTGTCAATTGGGCATGGGCATATATTACTAAAGATACTTCATTAAGGCTGATTCTGACTGCTCAGGATGATAGAAAAGCATAAATTATGTAGTGTATAAGCATTGTGATTGCTTTGTAACATTTTTGAAATATATTTTTCTGACTTTTGATGCTGAATATTAACAGGATAATTATATTTGGTAATAAAAATAAATCTATGGTTTCAAAAGTAGAAGCAGAACTTGACTCTCTCAAGAAAGAGACCCTTGAGATGTGGACTCTTGTTTACAACCAGTTGCTAAGGGCTGGAGAATCAGTGCTAACTCTAAACAAAGATCTGGCAAGGCAGGTTATCCTTCGTGAAAGAAGGGTAAACGCTTTTGAATTGAAAATAGACAGTGATGTTGAAGATATAATTGCTTTATACAATCCTGTTGCTATACAATTGAGATTTTCGCTTGCAGTACTGAAAATAAACACCAACCTTGAACGTATTGGCGATTTTGCTGAGGGTATAGCACGTTTTGTCCTTGATTTCAATGAGCCTGCGCTTGATCCTGAACTTGTAAAAAAGCTGAATCTTGCCGAAATGTTCGATAAAGCTGGAGAAATGCTTAAGACTTTGCATGATGCTCTGGAAAAGGAAAACTCAGAAATCGCCGGGAAAGTTTTTGAAAAAGATTCCGTGCTTGATAGAATAAATCAGGAATCCCATTTTATACTGAGAGATTATATAATCGAGAATCCTCAATCAAACGCTTTAGATGCATTGCAAATGACAGGTCTATTTCGGAAACTTGAAAGGGTAGGAGATCATTGTACAAATATTGCTGAAGAAATTATTTTTTATCTTGATGCCAAAGTAATAAAACACCAGGGTAATGTAAATCCTGAATAATATGAGTAAACCTAAGATTCTTGTTGTTGACGATGAAGAAGATCTGTGCGAGATTCTTAAATTTAATCTTGAAAGTGACGGATATGATGTAGATACGGCAAATTCAGGAGAAGAAGCTCTTGAGAAAAATCTGGTTTCATATGATTTATTGATTCTGGATGTTATGATGGGAGGTATATCCGGTTTCAAGCTTGCTGATATGATACGTAAGAAGGAGGAGTTATCGTCTAAACCAATAATATTTATTACAGCGAGGGATACCGAAAATGATATGCTTACAGGCTTTAATATTGGAGCTGATGACTATATCTCAAAACCTTTTTCCATACGGGAGGTTTCCGTAAGAGTAAAAGCTGTACTCAGAAGGACTGCCAGTTCGTCAATAGAAGACAAATCAGAAATAATAAGATTTGACGATTTGAAGGTTGATGTAACACGTAAGAAAGTTTTTGTCGGAAACGAAATAGTCAATCTGACAAAAAAAGAATTTGAAATGCTTTTATTGTTGATCTCACATCCGGGTAGAGTCTATTCTCGTGAAGATATATTAAGACTGGTATGGTCTGATGAAGTTTTCGTACTTGATCGCACTATAGATGTGAACATTACGAGACTCAGAAAAAAACTTGACAATTATGGTAAATATATTGTTACCCGGCTTGGTTACGGCTATTGTTTTGAGTATCTATAATCCTAAAATACACTGTTAAATGGGTGATATTATTTCTAATCCCAGACTTTCGTTTAATCAGAAACTTACAATAAGTATTGCAACAACATTTATTGTTTTTGTTGTGTTTATAACGATCTTCCAGTATAACAGGGAGAAGTCATACAAAGTAAGTTTGATGACTGAGCAAATCGATAGTTATAATAATTTGATTTATGAAGTTGTTCAGGAGAGTGGAGTAAAAGACAGCAGTATTTTTAAAGTTATGAGCTTTCTCAAAATTGAAGATTTGAGAGTAACAATAATAGATTTAAAAGGAAATTTTCTGTTTGACAGTGAAGCCGACAGTTTGAAAAATCATTTGGACAGGCCTGAAATACAGGACGCTATTGCTATTGGCAAAGGCGTATCAGTTAGAAGAAAATCAGAAACTACAGGCAAAACATTTTTTTATGCAGCAACTAAGTATGATGATATAATAGTAAGATGTTCAAGACCATATGGTGTGACTTTAAACAAATTGCTGAGAGTTGACTATAATTTCATGATTTTCTCCGGCATTTTATTGATAATAATGCTGTACTTCATTTTCAGAACAACCAGACGTATGGGGTTGACGATAAAACAGCTCAGAGACTTTGCGCAGTCGGCTGATGATAATAAATATCTTGATACTGAGCAGGAATTTCCTAAAAATGAGTTAGGTGAGATTTCTCAGCATATTGTCGGTCTGTTTAAGAGTATCAGCACTACAAGAGATGATCTGATAGTGGAGAGAGAAAAATTGATAACTCATCTTCAGACTTCAAGAGAGGGT
>CAZCPI010000181.1:2658-5528 GCA_964500535.1 uncultured Bacteroidales bacterium | reverse complement strand
TTTGCATGGCTCAGCATGGTACAAAAAGTATGTGGATTCGCCGGCAGATCTTAAAGGAAAACGTTGTTTCCTGTATTTTGAAGGTGTAGGGTCATATGCAACGGTTTTTGTGAATGGTCAGAATGTCGGATCTCATAAGGGCGGCAGGACTACTTTCACGCTTGATATCACCAATGCACTTAAATCCGGCAAAAATCTGATTGAAGTGAAGGCTGAGCATCCGGCAATGATTTCAGACTTACCATGGGTTTGTGGCGGTTGTTCCGGTGAAGGTGGTTTCTCCGAGGGCTCTCAGCCTCTGGGTATTTTCAGACCTGTGGCAATGGTAGTGACTGATGAATTGCGTGTTCAGCCCTTCGGAGTGCATATCTGGAATGAAAAAGGTAGTATCCGTGAAGACGGCGCTGATGTTCAGGTCAAAACCACACTGAAGAATTACGGGAACAGATCAAGAAAATTCGAGTTGGTCAGCAAGCTTATTGATGAAGATGGAGTTCAGGCAGGACGCTCAGTTGATTCATGTGAAATAAAAGTAGGACTTGAGAAAACTTTAAAACAACTTTTGAAAGTAACAAGGGCTCCAAAATTGTGGTCGCCTGACAAACCTCAGCTTTATACGATGATAACCCTGATTAAGGAAAACGGCAAAGTCATTGATGAAGTAAGGACAAAATACGGTTTCAGAACTATCAGCTGGCCGATAAACAGGAACGATGGTGACAGAAGGTTTTTAATAAACGGCAAACCGGTTCTGATAAACGGTGTTTGCGAATATGAACATCTTAACGGATTAAGTCATTCTTTTTCAGAACAACAGATAATGTCCAGGATTGATCAGGTGAGGGCTGCCGGTTTCAACGCTTTCAGAGATGCACATCAACCTCATAACCTGCTTTATAAGGATCTGACAGATAAAAAAGGTTTGTTGCTCTGGACTCAGTTTTCAGCTCACATCTGGTTTGACACGCCTGCTTTCAGGGAAAATTTCAAAACTCTGCTCAGGGAATGGGTAATTGAAAGGCGTAACAGCCCGTCTGTGATCCTCTGGGGATTACAGAATGAGAGCAGTCTGCCCTATGATTTTGCTCAGGAATGTACTGAGTTAATCAGGGATCTTGACCCGACTACTTCTTCACAGAGATTGGTAACAACCTGCAATAATGGTGAAGGAACTGACTGGAATGTTGTTCAGAACTGGTCGGGTACATACAACAACGGCAATCCTGACGATTACGGTAAGGAATTGAAACAGGATTTGTTAAACGGGGAATATGGTGCCTGGAGAAGCATTGATTTGCATACAGAGGGTGGTTTCGTCCAGAAAGGTAGATTGAGTGAAGACAGGATGAATCATCTTCTCGAACAAAAAGTCCGGCTTGCCGAGCAAAATAAGGACAGTTTATGCGGTCAGTTCCTTTGGCTTCTGAATTCACACGAAAATCCGGGCAGGATTCAGAATGAGGAAGGTTTCAGAGAAATAGACAGGATAGGACCTTTTAACAACAAAGGTTTATTTACTTCATGGGGCGAACCTCTGGATGCATTTTATATGTATCGTGCCAACTATGCCCCAAAATCAACGCAACCTATGCTTTATATCGTTTCACATACCTGGCCTGACAGATGGATAAGTCCCGGATATAAAGACAGCATTATTATTTTCTCAAATTGCGACTCGGTTGAACTATTCAATGACTATGGAATGCATTCACTCGGCATCAGGGTAAACAAGGGCAAAGGATATCATATGCAATGGGATAGTGTTGAGGTCAAATATAATTTGCTGTATGCAGAAGGCTATGTCAATGGCAAAAAGGCTGCATTTGATTGTGTTGTGCTCAATCATTTGCCAAAAGCACCCGGCTTTGCTCAATTATTTGAGAAACCTTTGATGAAAGAACATCTATCAATGAAACCTGTAAGCCTTAAAGGTGCTGACGGCTTTAAATATGTTTATCGTGTCAATTGCGGCGGTCCCGATTATGCAGACAGTCACGGACAGCAATGGATGGCAGACAGGTCATTAAGGGATTCAGCCGGATGGGGGTCGGTTTCATGGACAGACGCATTTAAAGGATATAATCCATTTCTGGCAAGTCAGAGGAAAACCAACGATCCTGTTTATGGTACAAGAGACTGGAAACTTTTTCAGACATTCCGTTACGGAGCAGATAAGCTGAAATATGTTTTCACGGTCAAACCCGGCGAATATCTTGTAGAATTGTATTTTACCGAACCATGGTATGGTACAGGCGGAGGCATGGATTGTGACGGATGGAGGCTTTTTGATGTTGCTGTAAATAACCAAACTTATTTGAAGGATCTTGATATATGGAGAGAAGCCGGGCATGACGGTGCATTAAAAAAGACTTTTAAAGTTACAGTTAAAGGCGAAAAGCTTGAAATCAGTTTTCCATTTGTAAGATCAGGTCAGGCAATAATCTCTGCAATTGCAATAGCTTCAGTTGATGGTAATCAGTTGCCGGCAGCCGGAAATGAAAATAACATGAGATACTGGCTGGATACCGGAGATAAAATGAAAGCAGACTTCACGGTTGCTTATATGCCTCCTGCTCTTTATGGTGCTCAATGGATTCAGACAGATAAGTTGAAAAATCCTCAGGATTTCACATTTATTCCAACCAATGATGTTGTCGTTTATTTTGGAACAAAGTCTGAAACCAGAATACCTGATGGCTTCACGGCGATTAATATGAGTATTGGATATTCAAAGAGAGAATATTACAATCTTTACACAAAAAAGATTGAAAAAGGCGGAAAGCTGAAGATCAATCCAGATAAATCAGACTTGTTAATGTTTGTACCTTATGTCGGTGAAATAAAGGAAACCATAGTCAGGCCGGATCAAA
>CAZCPI010000181.1:0-2558 GCA_964500535.1 uncultured Bacteroidales bacterium | reverse complement strand
ATGTTTGTACCTTATGTCGGTGAAATAAAGGAAACCATAGTCAGGCCGGATCAAAGGTTTGAAGCCGAGTATGCTGTAACAGCAGGTAATTTTTATAAAGGTGCTTCTTATCTTGAAAAAGCCTGTGTTTATGCTGACAAAACAGGATTTTCTTCAATCAGTTGGGATGTAGCGCCGGGTATTGCAGGGATTTACAATATCAGATTCAGATACCGCAACGTAACAGACAAAACAAAAAAGATGACAATAAAGATCTTTTCTGAAAACGGGAGAGTGGTCAGGCAATCCGAAATAGAGTTTCCCCCGGCCTCTGAAAAATGGAGAGTTCTGGGTACGACAACCGAATCGTGGATTAATGCGGGGAAATATTCCATTTTACTTGAAAGTGAAGATGCTTCCGGTCTGTGGTTTGATTGTCTGGATTTCCAATAGCTTATAAAATTAACTTTAAGTCTTGTATGACAGAGTCTTTTAATTACATTGCATGTAAGTCACGCTGTTCTGCAGATGGAATTTTCAATACCGGTGCTTGTATTCAAAAATGTCATGCGGCGGCGGAATATCCTTATAAAAAATAGCTTCCGGTCTTTCCCGGAACAGAAAATTTTACTATTATTGTATCTCATTAAACCCTTTAAGGGACAATAGCTGAATTTTATAACCTAATATCTATACATATGACACAAATTTTTGCGCGAAACCGAACGGCACAGCACAGGACAGAATATAAGAAACCCTGGTTTGTTATTCTGTTTTCCTATTTTTCACTGATTATGGTTTCTGTTTTTTGTAGTGCCGTGATGGCTCAATCATCCGGAATACAGATTCAGGGAACTGTACTTGATGAAAACGGAGAGACACTTATTGGCGTTTCTGTGTTAGACAGAGAGTCTAAAAAAGGTACGGTCACTGATCTTGACGGTAAGTTTTCACTTATAATTCCCGATTCAAAAAGCCAGCTTGAATTTACTTATGTAGGTTATGCCAAACAAACTATCACTCCGGGCAATAACAGGATTCTCACTGTAAAGATGGTTCCGTCAAATCTTAATCTTGACGAAATAGTTGTTATCGGTTTCGGCACAATGAAAAAAAGAGATCTGACCGGTGCAGTTACCTCTATTAAACCAAGTGATATTACACTGCTGCCTACTCATAATGCAATTGAAGCATTGCAGGGCAGAGTACCGGGAATGGATGTTGTCCGTTCTTCAGGAAAGGCCGGGTCAGGAGTCAATATAACTATCCGTGGCAATCGTTCCATAAACGGAAGTAATTCTCCGTTATTTGTTATTGATGGTATCCAGGGAGGAAGTTATTCAGACATAAATCCCGGAGATATCGAATCTGTAGAAATACTAAAAGATGCTTCTTCGACAGCTATTTACGGGTCAGAAGGAGCCAATGGAGTTGTAATCATTACGACTAAAAAAGGTAAAGCTGGCAAAACAACCGTTAGTTATGATGGTTATTACGGTATCAACAAGCCGGAATACCCACAATCACTTATGGGACAGGATTGGGTGGATTTCATGAGAGAAGGTTACAGGACAAAAGGTACCTGGTCTTCTCCTGCGGATGACGCTACTGTTTTCAATCAGGATATTCTCACTGCTATTCAGAATAATGAATATGTCGATTGGGTAGGACTTGTGTTACAGGATGGTCATCAACAGAATCACAGCATATCAGTAAATGGTGGATCTGAAAATACCAAAGCATTCTTCTCGATGTCATATTTTGATGAAGAAGGCCTGATTAAAAATGACCGTATGACAAGGTATTCATTCAGGTCAAATATTGATCATAAGATTAATAAATATCTTTCCATGGGTATCAACACTCAGGTTACCCACAGGGAAAACAATAACAGAAAATCTTCAATAATCACAACCTGCGCATCAGCTATACCTTTTGGTACACCTTACGATTCATTGGGTAATGTGGTAAGATATCCGATTCTTAATAATACCACAACTCTGAGTCCCTTACTTGACGAAACCAATGACTATACATCTGTAGACAGATCTGTTTCCAACAATGCCATCATTAAGGCATATCTAGAACTGAAACCGGTCAAAGAACTGACTTTCCGTTCAAATCTTTCGACCAGCTATTCAGGTTCAAGAAGCGGACAGTATTTTGATACATGGTCTCAAACCAGAAAGGACGCTACAAATCAGGCTACTGTAGGAAATAATATTTCCTCATCTTATGGTTGGGATAATATCCTGACATACAATAAAGAAATAACAAACCATACATTTGGTGCGACTTTACTGAGTTCATGGGGTAAAAGTGAAAACGAATCCTTCAGTATGACAGGATATGGTCAATCAGTACCTGTTCAGCTTTTCTATGCGATGGCGTCAACTTCAACTGATGGCCGTCAGATTACTTCAGCTTATTCAGGAGGCGAAAGGCTGGCATTCGGAGCTCGTCTTAATTACAGTTATGCAGGTAAATATATGTTTCAGGCAACTGACAGGTATGAAGCATCTTCTGTTCTGGCGATAGGTCATCAATGGCATCATTTCCCATCGGTATCAGCAGCATGG
>CAZCPI010000180.1:0-5652 GCA_964500535.1 uncultured Bacteroidales bacterium | reverse complement strand
GCGACAATATTATGTTTTTCTTCCCAGTTTTTACGGTAAATCAACTTATTCTCAGTTTGAAGCGAAAGATTGTCTGAATAAGCATCGGTGCTTAAATTAGCATAATTATTATCTATCGTAACATCTGTGGCAGACTGCGGCAGAAACTTACGGTTTTTTACAGTCTTAAACTTCATTGATACATAACCTATATAGTTGAAACCGGAAGCAATATCATAGTTCAGCTGAAATGTCATTTTCTCTTCTTTCTGACGGGAATTATTGTAACTTTCATTTGCCATTATTATAGGATGAAAATTTTTGCTTCCGCTGAATGCGCCCTGAAACTCTTCACTGTTTTGCCTTGTAAAATAATTATCAGTCGGCAAACCCGTTTCATCATCGATCCAGAAAGGACTCTTGTTTGGCATTTTTTTAAGTGCTTCGGAGCGTACTGATGAAGTCCAGTTATCTTTTTTGTCAGAGTCAGAATAAGAGAAATCTGCATTTACCATCAATTTGTCTGAAAAACGATAACCGATATTCAGGCTGGTTGTAAGACGCTGAAGGTCTGTCCCAACAGTTGTACCGCCTTCATCAAGCAGCGATAACGAAAATCTGTATGTAGCCTTTTCACCACCACCGGACATCGAAAAGCTGTTATCACTGATGAAAGCATCTTTCTTCACATAAGATAACCAGTCTGTATTTGCATTGTATTCATTAAAATAACGCCAGTCTGTATTATAGTTGATTTCAGGAGTATCAAACAAAAGTTCAAGCAATGAAGATGACTTCGCAATACCCTGCGCATTTGCCGTATTCCAGATTGCATCCTGTATGAATGCGACATACTGATTTCCGTCCAGCATCGGTATCGGATCCGGCTCAACCTTTAAAGTCGCTTTAGTGGAAAACGTAAAACGGGTCTTACCTCTTGTACCTTTTTTAGTTGTAATCAGCAAGACGCCATTTGCACCACTGGTACCATAAACGGCAGTGGATGCAGCATCTTTTAAAACTTCTATAGCTTCTATATCGTAAGGATTGATATTAAGCATATCAGCATAATCTTCATTGTTTGCTGTAGCAAAGTTGAATGTATCATCAATCTTTGTCGAATACGGCACACCATTGACGACTATCAGCGGACTCGCATTTGAATTAAGAGTAGCTGTACCACGTATTCGTATCGAGCTTCTGGCTCCCGGATCTCCGGCTGCAGTGATGTCCACACCTGCCAATCGACCCTGAAGAGCTTCTTCAAGCGATGAAACCGGCAGGGTTTCTACGACACTCTCCAGATTTATACGCTGAGAGGCAAAAGTCTGCTCACGGCTGGTAATACCAAGCTCACTTTTTACAAGCTTTTGATCAGATATAACAACTTCACCAAGAGCGTGTGTATCTTCAGACATCGTAACGTTGAGCTCACTCTGACCTGTGTAATTAAAAGTCTGAGCTTTCATCCCGATAAATGAGAATACAATCTTAAGACTCCCTGATTCAGAAGGGACTTTTAAGGAATACTCTCCGTTTACATTTGTAGTAGTACCGGTAAGCATACGGTTCTGAGCATTTGATATCACCACATTGACTCCGATACAGGCATCCTTTTTATTACCGATCATCTCGTAAACCTTCCCTTTTATATATCTGGCGTCCTGTGCAAAGAGCATCTGAGCGCCTGCAAAAAGAAGAAGGATAAACAATATATTTAATTTTCTATTCATACAATAGTGTGTTTCAAACAGTATTTACAGGATCCCCTTAATGAAATGAATACATCCGTCATTAAAAATGAATGGGAAGAAATGGTAATCTCCAAGTACATCCACTTTATCGCCTGCAAGTGTGCCATCATTATTCATAAGTTGAACACTTAGCTTGCTTCCATTGTCGGTAACGTTTATTCTTGTTGTATATGTAGTAGCTTTGCCGTCTTCGCTGATTACATCATAAGATTGAAGAGTCATCAGACCTTTTGTTGTTGTTTCATTCCAACCGACATAAGGATAATTAGACATGACTGCCGTGCTGAACGGAATAAAATACTCTTTCAGATAATATTGCAGGGTTTCTGCCTTTGTAACTGTACAATGTGTAAAGAAATCAGCATCTGCGACTGACGTATTGGTAGTGGTTATACCGGGTATTTTACCATCGATAATGCCCTGCTTAATGGCAGTAGTTGTAGGTATAAACATCAGACAGCCTTCTACCATCGGGATTATCGACTGTGACTCCATATCTACCAGACCAGCCATATTAAGTAACTGTATGAAACCATGATAAAGCTGTTTGTCATCATTTCTGAAACTTAACATCATTGGTACAAACTTAGGATATACAGAGTTGTCAAGTGACCCTTCAAATAAAAATGATTTTTTACTGTTTGTGTATGTATAACATTTTCCATTGTTCCAACCATCACGGAATGTAAGTTCAGTAATATCACAGTAAATATCATCATCAGTAACGCCAGGCGTGTAAAGCAGCTCGTTATATTTAACACTGTTGGTAAGCTTTCCATTATGCATGTACCAGTACATCGTCATGCCCGGGGATAAAGTGCGTAATACATGATTACCTGATGAAGGAAGTTGGTTATATGTGCTTGTTTGAGCTTCAGTACTAATAACATGTCCGTAAACATAATTCTGTTGAGCTGAACCTGATATTTTTGCAGTTCCTCTGTATAATGCATTATTAGTCATGGTAATACCATCATTATTCATTATTTCATTTGATGGGTATAGCATGAAGTACTTTGTCGCATCTGAGCATAATGTCATTACCAGGTCGGCTGTAGTCATCATATTCAGAAAATAACTCAAATTTTTGTACTGAAATGCAGGTCCGGTGACTGAACCAAACATTGCCGGTGGTGTCAACTCTTCGCAACCGTAGAATGATCCGTTCACACATATTTTTCTGTTAGCCGCCGGTATTGCATCCACGTCAAATTTTATTTTTGTGCCATAACTGTTTATTATCCTTCCTTTTGTGATTTCTTCAGGAAATACAATTGAAGACGGATAAACACAATTGAACAGCAAATATTCAATTGATTTCTGATCAACCTGAGCCAGAGAATCATAACCTCCCACTTTCCAGTATTCATTAAAGAATGATCTGAAAGCAGTATTGTTTGGAGCAAAGACACTATAAGAAGTATATGACAGATCGGCAACTTTCTGATAATTTGTTACAGGCCATTCACTTGCAATATTTGGCAGTGGCGAGGTAAAGAAATGCTGATATAATTGTTTGCCGTCTCCATAATTAATTGTCAGATTTTCGTCGATGGCATAATATCCATATTTATTATAAAGACTCAGGAAGTCTGAGTATTCAGGATTTGTAGCAAGTACCTTATATATAGTTTCAAGTGGTTTCAACACTTTATCTACCAGATAAACATATCCATTGTCTGCAAGCACTGAATATTCATCAACACTTGCATTAGCCACGTTGAAACCGGCAGCATCTTTCCATTGGGTATCGGGAAAGAAATATTCGTAGTTGTAAACTGCATCAATCTGCTTGGTCTGGAACATTCTGTAAGAGAATACCGGCAGGAAACGTTCGAGATGATACACATCGACAAGGTTTCCGGCTGTATCCAACTCAAGGCTTGTGGGATCCTGGCTTTTAGTACGGTGTTTGTAATACAGACCCGCATTGACATTTTTCTGATCTTTTGTAGCAGCATCACCTTCATTAGGTCTGAAGTTGATGAGTTTCTCACGATCAAATGCGTAATACATAAGGTGAAAACCGATAAGCTTTTTAAGCTCAGTTACAGGCAACTTATCAATAGTCGTACCTGCGCCGTATTCTTCGTCAAGGTACTTTTTGAAAGCTTCATCGTTTGGTGCCATCACGGTTAAAATAGTCTTGCCATTTACGACCGGTTCGAAACCTGCAAGATCAATTCCTTTTAGAAAAATGGTGTAATCGCCCTTTTCCTGCAGCACTTCATAGATACTTCCTTTTAACCACTCAGGCTCTTTAAAGTACTCCTTCATGTTGTTTTCGCATGAAAAAAACAGAAAAGGCATAGCAATAAAAAACCAAAGAGCTTTCGTAAGGAAACGTATATGCTTCATATGGTATGAGATTTAAAGTTAATTCACAAATTTAGCATTTCCACTCATTCAGCCTATCCTGCAAATGGCTCAAATAGTACCATTTTTTATTAAAAAAATACCCCTGATTGTTAAAACCAGGGGTATGAGGTATATGTAATGCTTTATATTTACTGTTTTACCAATTTATAAGTACCTGACATACCTGAAAGCTCCATCGACTTCTTGTCGGCAGATGGCGTTACAGTGTATTTTACACCAGACATGATAAAAGTCGATCCGGAGAATCTCCAACCCATTTTGGTTTCAACAGATTTACCCGAATCAGACAAATTTCTTTGTAAATAAGTACCCTGACCGCCCTTTTCAATATTAAAGCTTATGAAACCGGTTTGATTACCTGTCTTAACAGTCGATCCGGTTCTCTCTTCAATAACTTTCCAGTTCCCGACTATCCAATCCTGTAAGATTTCCGGCGTTGATTTTGATGCTGATGTGGCTGATACTGCTGAAACCGCCGCTGAAGTTGCAGCTTTTCTTGTACCGCTTGCCGCAGCTTTTCTGGCAGCCTCATTAGCTGAGTTGCTGAGTAAACTTAATTTACCTTCCTGGTTCAGAGCATATTCGAAGCCATCCAAAACTACTGTAGCAGTAATCGGACCTCCTGTGCCAACAAAACGTGTTACCCTTTCGTAAATAGGTTGTTTGAAAAATGCTCCTTTCTTATCGATGAAACCCCACTTGTACCCGACTTTAACAGCACATAAGTTGTAAGTGAAACCCCAGCCATCTTCTGAACCAACGGCCTCAAACTGAAATGGTATTACAGTTTTACCGATTACATCAATAAAGCCCCACCTGTTACTTTCTTTTGCAGCAATAATACCGTCATTAATAAATTTGGTACCCGAAACCAAAGTGCCCGAAGTCAAAGGTTTAAACTCCTCAAATTCCCTTGATAGCGGCATGGCATTATCATTACATACTATCCAAGAACCGGATTCTTTAGCTACAATATACTTATCACCTTCCAATACAATTAAATGCTGGAAAATATCAATAACTTCGGTACCATCCTGTTTAACAAGTCCATACATCATCTCTCCATTGGCCAACGCTTTAGCTGCTATTGCTATGCCTTTCTTACTAAAGACCAAAGGCTTAACAAACTCAGGCTCAAATATGACTTTGCCGGATTTGTCAATCAGACCAAACAGTTTATTTTCTTCAACCGTGGCAATATTTTCAGTGAAAGATTTGATATCATCAAATCTGGGTTCAACCAAAACATCACCATTAATGCTTAACAATCCATATCTTCTGGAATTCCTGATTTTTGCAATACCGTCATATGAGAAGTTATTGATATCGTCATATGTCGGAGGTACAATAATCTCACATTTCTCATTAATAAATCCAACTTTTTTGTTCTTTTTTATAAAAGCAACTCCATTCTTAAATTTGTCAATATCGTCAAACTGTGGATCAAGTACCATTTGACCATCCTCGTTAATAAGCCCGTTAAGCTTCCTGACTTTCACCTTTGCCAAACCGTCAATAAACTTATCAGCATCATCAAAGG
>CAZCPI010000179.1:0-5652 GCA_964500535.1 uncultured Bacteroidales bacterium | reverse complement strand
ACAGTCTGGCAGCAAATACTGACAGCACTTGTTATTGAAGAAATCAACATATCCACAAAAGTGTGCTTTGTTGTAACAGTGTAATTTTCAGCTCCGCCAGCCAATGCCTTTGAATCAACTTCAATTATCGGAACTAAGCCCCAAACAGCATACCACTGTTTTTGTTTTACAACAACTCCCGTTTTTGAACCATCACCAACAGTATGCTCTACTGAATAGCAGGATGAAAAAGTCAACGCAATGACAATTGTTAATAATACCAGTAATTTTTTCATAATAAATAGTATTTAGTGATTAATAAGGATGATTGAACCTATCGATGACTCAACATGTCTGGAAACCAGCTGATATTCCCTGACAGGAAGAATATAATCCATTTGGATTTTAGAGCTTTTTGCGTCGTAAATAATTAGTTTGATGTTAACATTATTACTATCCCGGCTAAAGAACTGGTCGATTTTAATGCCGTTACTATAATAACTGCAGAAATTATTAAGCTCAGTTTGTGCGGTTGATGATGATTTTGAAATCATTGACTTATAATAATCCTCATTCATTCCATCAATTGAAGAAACCAGCAAAACTGCATTACTTATACTATCGATAAAACATCTTTTAAGACTTATCGGATATGGGTTAGATTTATTTAAACTTCTCTGTAAATCGTTAATCAACCCAAAATCCTCTTTCCAGTCAACTGGATTCTTGAATTTAATAAATTTATCAAGTATTAAATATTCAGTATTTAAAAGAGAGTCAGATACATTAAATTTCATTTCTTCAATGGCTCTGCCTTCACCATTCCTGTTGTTGCATGAAATGACAGATAACACAATAGAAAACAAAAAGAAAAAATATATTCCAGGCTTCATCTTTAATATGTTGAATGATTTTTATTTTTGAAATATTATTTCAAAGCAGATTGAATATCCTTAAGCTTGCCATAAATAACGATTACATCGCCTTCCTGTAAAATCGTTTTTGCAGAAGCCATATCCTGAACCTGTTTTGTTTTTTTACCAATACCAATCGAATTACTTTGTTCAACAATTTTCATGGTTGTAAGGACATTAAGATTGTATTTATTGCGAAGATCCAGCTCTGCAAGAGTTTTACCAATAAAGCGTTTTGGTACTACGGCTTCAACAATATTAAACTCACCGGTAATTTCATAAACATCTTCAACACCTCTTATATCAAGTTTTTTTGCCCATCTGTGAGCAGTTTCTTCTTCGAGATAAACAATGTCGTCCACCTGCATTGCTTCAAGCACTGTTCTGTGCAAAGGGGATATAGCTCTGCAAATAAGATATTTTGCTTTCATTTGTTTCATCACGGCAGTAGCAAGAAGATTAGCGCCTTCATTCATACCAATACAAACAATAACCGCATCAGCGTCTTTAATAGGCAGACTGCTTACAGCCACAGGATCTGAAGGATTCAAACAGACAGTATGAGTCATGTTTGATTTATTCTCGTCAACTTTGTTCATATCAGGATCGACACCAATAACCTCATGTCCCATTTTTGTCAATTTAAGCCCTAAAGATGAACCAAAATGACCCAACCCAATAATTATATACTTCATATTTATAACATTAAAAGCAATTGTCAATTTATTAAAATATCCTCTGCAGGATACCTGTATTTACTGAATCTAACCTGCTTCATAAATGCAGTAATTATAGTCAAAAGATTTATTCTTCCGATAAACATTGTAGCAATAATGACATATTTACTTGCGACACTTAGCTTTGCCGTGATACCAAGTGATAATCCGACAGTGCCAAAAGCAGAAATACTCTCAAAAACAACCGAACGTAAATCAAGATCTTTATTAAAATTACAAACCAGGAAAACAGATAATCCAATCGCAATTAAAGATAACAGGATCTGTGAATATGCTCTTCTTACCGTCATATCTGAGATCTCCCTACCATATATTTCAATTCTGTCTTTACCCCTTGCAAGACTTATAGAATTCATAAGACTTATCGCAAAAGTTGTAGTCTTTATACCACCGCCGGTTGAAGATGGTGAAGCTCCTACCCACATCAAAAAATAAATAAGCAATACAGTTGACATATTCAGAGCAGAGTTATCAACCGAATTGAAACCTGCAGTTCTTGGGGTAACTGCTCCAAAAAAGGCAGTAACAACCTTACCAAAACCGTGATGCTCAGCTAAAACATTATTATATTCAAATATATAGAAAAGAGTACTTCCGGATACTAATAAAATTATCGTAGTTATAAAAACTATCCTTGTATTTATGTTTATCAACCATGCATAATGCTCGTGTTTTTTTCTGAATAAAACGTCTTTAAATAAATGGATGAAATATCTGTACATATTAAACATAATCGGGAAACCCAAACCTCCGAAAATTATCAGGAAGGCTATAGTAAGCTGAAACGGGTAGTTGAATCTGTAATTTATATCATACAGATTATTTGACAATGTAGAGAATCCTGCATTGCAGAAACCCGATACAGCATGAAAAACTGAAAAATAAATCCTTTGAAAGATATCAGGAATAATTCTAGTATCAATTGATAAAAAGATAGAAAGTGCACCGACAAACTCTACGAAAAAAGTTAAAACCAAAACTCTTTTTAGTGTACTGAATACCTCAACCATCTTGTCTGAGTTAGTCATTTCCTGCATAACAAGCTGGTTTTCATATGAAGATTCGCCTGTGAAAAAATAGCTGAAATAACTTGTGAATGTCATAATGCCAAGTCCTCCGATCTGAATCAACATCATTATTATAACTTGCCCGAAAACAGTAAAAGTTGTACCTGTATCCACAGAAGAAAGTCCTGTTACACAAACTGCACTTGTTGAAGTAAACAATGCATCCACAAAGGATATCCCATTATAAGTGGCATTAGGAAATGTCAGAAAAAGCGAACCAATAATAATTATCAGCATGAAACTGGCCATAAAAATCTGGGCAGGATTAAGTACACTTCTCCTAAAAACTATATTAATGTTTGAAAACTCCCTGATGAAAATCAGTAAAATCAGAAAGCCTTTCCACATCTGATAATTGAGAAGATTAATCTGTATCAGATCCAATTCTCCGGACATACTGATTACCATCCCTATAAGGATGAATAAATCAACAACAATTATTTCTTTTTTCCGGGGCAAGCCGTGTATGAAATACCTTATGAATAAAAAGCAAATCTCCAGGACAAAGAAAATCAGAAAAAAATGATCTATTATAAATTGTTGATCAGTGCCCTGTTTGAAACCAAATTCATATAACAGAACAGAAAACGCTATAAAGCCTAAAAACAAGGGAATGAATTTCAGAAACATTAAAGAACTATTCTTATGAATATCCCTGAAATCCATTCGTGGAGATTTTATTGTCATTTAAACAACTTAATAATTTAGAACTATTATTTGGCAGATTTTTTCAGCAAATCCCTGATTTCGGTTAAAAGAATTTCTTCTTTGCTTGGAGCCGGAGGTTCCGGAGCCGGAGCCTCGGCAACTTCTTCTTTTTTCTTTGCAAGTGAAATCGCCTTAACAAACATAAATACAGCCCATGCAACAATCAGAAAATCAATAACAACCTGAATAAAATTTCCATAATTCCAGGTTACAGCCGGAGTATCTCCGACAGCTTCCTTTAATGTTAAAGTTAAATCTGTAAAATTAACGCCACCTACAAGAAGTCCGATTGGTGGCATTATAATATCACTTACCAGAGACGAAACAATTTTCCCGAAGGCAGCACCTATTATTATACCCACTGCCATGTCAATCATATTGCCTTTTACAGCAAAATTCTTGAACTCACTTAATAATCCGGCTTTTTTTCCCATGATATATATGATTAAAAGTTAATAATTAGAATAACAGTTTAAATACTTTTATCAAAAATACATTTTTAATTAAATTTTGTTCATGGAACTACAGTTTTTTTTCTGTGCTTTGCATTTAAAAAATTATTTTTGGGACGATGCACAGGATTTCTCAAACATTTTGATTTTTATGTTCCTTTTAAGAAAATTTCTTTTTGTTTTACACCGTATAAAAACTGTCAGAACAGGTTTCACCGGGATACATTCACCATATTTGTTTGGATTTTCGACAAATATATCAAGAAATTTGTGGCCATTTTACGTTTTTAATGAAATTGAAACGATCCGAAGGATTCTGGCAAGAAAAACAAACATTCTTATCCCGAACGAAATAAAACAATTATTATACAATAACTATTCTGAAAGTCTGTCAATCAACAAAAAGAATGATGTATTTTTAAGCCAGACTATCTTCAGGATAGTAAACGACACCAAACCGGAAATTATATTTGAATTCGGCTCTTTTTTTGGCATTGACACCCTTTATCTGTCAAAAGCTTCATCTGAGGCAAAAATTATAAGCATAACAGAAAACGAAGAAATGAGAGATTTTATAAAAAAAACTGTCTTTCAAAAAAAAAATGAGAATATCTCCATTTATTCAAGGAATGAGTTTTCAATAAAAAAGTATTCACCTGTATGTAACGGTTTTATATTATTCAATATTTCTGAAGACTTTGAACGATTGAAAAATGATTTTGATCTATTGCTTAGTCTGATTGATGAGAATTGTATTTTTGCAGTAAAATCAATACATGACAAAAAGGCAATGAGAGATTTATGGATTTATATCACGAACAATCCGAGAGTTACGTCATGTATTGATCTTTTCAGTATTGGAATAATCTTTTTAAAAACAGATTTACCAAAGACTATTTATTATTTGAAACCAGAAAAATTAAAAATATGAGCATTTATACCAAAAAAGGAGATGATGGTACAACAGGATTGATAGGTGGTACCCGCGTTTCAAAAGATGATATCCGGCTTGAATCATATGGAAGCCTTGATGAATTAAATTCATTCCTTGGACTTCTTCTTTGTGAAGATCTTGATCAAAATGATAGTAAAATCATTAAAAATATTCAAAATCAGCTATTTGTCATCGGATCATGGTTGGCAACTGATTTATCGGTAACTGATCCTTATTTTAAAACACCTGTAACCGAAGAAGACGTTATAAATCTCGAAAATGCAATAGATCAAATCTCAGCTCAACTTCCGGTACTCAAAGGATTTGTTCTTCCCGGAGGAAACAGAACATCCTCACTTTGCCATGTTTGCAGAACAGTTTGCAGAAGATGTGAAAGAGGTATAATAAGATATTCAAAGACTTGCGAAATAGATAATATGATTCTGAGCTACATAAACAGACTTTCTGACTACCTGTTTATACTGGGCAGAAAGGCTTGTCTTAAAACCGGCAAGGAAATTTTCTGGAATAGTTCAAAATAACGTAAATCTTATCTTGTTTTTTAATTATTATCTTATATTTTTGCGTCAAAATCGAAAAAGGGTTTGAACTGCCTAAAAGCGATTATGACTCATTAAAAAATTCAAAAACAAATCTATATGTATTGGACATTGGAATTGGCATCAAAACTGGAAGACGCACCCTGGCCTGCAACTAAGGACGAGTTGATAGATTATGCCATACGCTCCGGATCCCCTTTGGAAGTTATTGAAAATCTTCAGGAAATTGAAGATGAAGGAGAAATTTATGAAAGTATTGAAGATATCTGGCCGGATTATCCCAGTCAGGAAGATTTCTTCT
>CAZCPI010000178.1:0-5682 GCA_964500535.1 uncultured Bacteroidales bacterium | reverse complement strand
TGCGTCAACGAGCCTAATTTACCGGATAAATACGCCCAAGGGGACAAGAATTATGGCCATGCCACAAAAGGCGCAGCATACGCACTCCGTGGAAAAGCTTATCTCTGGACTAAAGAATATAAAAAGGCTTCTGATGATTTCATGGAAGTAACAACGATGGGATATGACCTATTTCAGGGTGACTATAAGCAGCTGTTCAAGGAAGCGAATGAACAGTGCAATGAGATGATTTTTTCTATTCAATGTACTGAATTGGATGGATATGGTAACCGTATGAGCTTTCGTTATGGTTCTCGTACCACACGTGGTAGTTGTTGGAATGACTTTTATGGCTCGACTGATTTCATGGATACATACGAATGGACGGATGGTAAACCGTTTAATTGGGAAGAAATTATTCCAGGTTACACAACCATGACACCGAAAGAACGTTCGGTATACTTCCTTCGTGACAACATGGACAATTCTCTGATAACCAAGATGACGACGTATGGATCTGACTTATCCAAATATCTTTCAACGGGTAACGAAGAGCGAATCAAGAGTGTGTACGAACAACGTGACCCACGAATGATGCAGACTTTTATCACTCCTTACTCAACTTATCTTGGCTCACCTTCTGGTGTGGAGAATACGTATACACTCAGATGGCCATACGTAGGTTATGATGCACAGGAGCCATTCGATTTTCGCTCAGATAGCAATACCAAATTCCATTATATGGTTCGTAAGTTTGTTTCTGAAGGCAATGAACTAATTTATCGTCAGTATTCTCCAATTGATGTACCCTTGATACGGTATGCAGATATTCTTCTCTCTTTGGCAGAAGCTTTGAACGAACAGGGCATGACAGACGAAGCTATCCCATACATTAATCGGGTGCGCGAGCGCGCTGGAATTGCTCCTCTCAATAGCAACCAATATACGCAAGTAGCCGGACAGGATGATCTTCGCAAACGCATCCAAAAAGAAAAACGATGGGAACTAGCTTGTGAAGGTGTTGAATACTTCGATGAACTACGATGGGGTACTTGGTTCGAATCAACGATGTTTGAAGGAGCCGCTCTCAAGGAATGCTGGGGAACTCCAGTTGTTGAGTGGCTGTCAGTTGGTGCTCACAGTACAATATGGCCAATTCCTACAGCAGAACGTCAGATGAATCGAAATTTAACTCAAAATCCAGGATGGATGGATTAATGGGATAAATAGACTTACACATAACTCACGACCATGGACTTACAACCATGGTCGTGTAGTTAATTTCTGAATGGAACACGCTGCGGGTTATTGTGATCAATAATTAAGTAGTGAATAAACACATTCCTCATAAAATATTAAAAATAGATTTGTTTAAAATTTTAAATAGAATAAAACCGTGAAACAAATAATATCAATTTTAATAATATTAAACTCCTTTGTCTGTTTAACAGCTCAAAATAACCTAGTAAGCGAAGATATTAAGCTGCCTCCACATCCTCGCATTTTATTACAGAAAGGCCAGGAGAAGAAACTGATGAAAATGATTAAAGAGAATAAGGACTGGACAGATATTCATAATGTTATCCTGGATGAAGCCGATAATATCCTCACTTTACCTACCAATGAACGCGCAATGATAGGAAAACGACTTCTCAGTACTTCTAATGAGAATTTACGTCGAATTTTCTTCTTAAGCTATGCTTATCGTATGTCGGGAAAACAGAAATATTTCGAGCGTGCTGAAGCAGAAATGCTAAAAGCAGCATCCTTCTCCGATTGGAATCCTCCTCATTTCTTAGACACAGGAGAAATGACGATGGCATTAGCGATAGGTTATGACTGGCTATATGATAAACTTTCAGTCAAAAATCGGACAATAATAGCCCAAGCAATTATGGAAAAAGGCTTAAGAATTTCGTATGTAAAGCCCTATGATTGGTTTGTCACATTGGATTCAAACTGGAATCAGGTATGTCATGCTGGAATGCTATTTGGCTCTTTGGCTGTTTGGGAAAACGACAAGGAATTATCTTGTCGTACGGTGAACCGTGCATTGGATAAAATACATCTTTCTATGGATCATTACGGTGAAGGAGGTGCATATCCCGAAGGTGTAGGTTACTGGGAATATGGCACATCTTTCAATTTAATGTTTCTCGAAGCTCTTCAAAGTGCATTTGGGCATAGGTTCAACCTGGACCAAAAAGATAATTTTATCAAGTCTGCTGAATTTATCCAACACATGACAACTCCATCTCTACATTCCTTTAATTTTGCAGATAATGGTAACAACTCATTTAAACCAACTATGTTGTGGTTCTCATCATTCACTGGCGATCAATCTTTAATGTACAACCAGATATCACTATATAGAAAAGTGGGTCCGGAAGGAGTACGTCGTTATCGTTTAGCACCAGCCTTGTTAATATGGGGAAAAAATTCTTCACTGACCAAGGTCTCAGTTCCTAAGAAACTAATGTATGTTGGATTTGGGGACAATCCTTGTGCTGCCATGCGGTCTTCATGGACAGACAACAATGCCTTGTATCTGGCAACAAAATTTGGAAAGCCTAACCAAAGTCATGGTCATATGGATGTGGGTGGATTTGTTTTTGAAGCAAATGGTGTACCATGGGCAATCGACTTAGGTTCTGAAACTTACAATACGCTTGAAACTGCAGGTTGGGATATATGGAGCTATACCAATCAAAATGGAGACAGATGGAAAGCGTTACGATATAGCAATAAGGGGCATAACACTCTTAGCTTCAACGATGAATTACAGCTAATAGACGGTGCTTCAACTTTGGATACTTACTCAAATGATGAAAATAATATGAATGTAATCGGTGATTTGACTCCCGTTTATGCAAATATGATTGATGTCGCTCAGCGTAAGATTGCTTTGGTAGAGAAAAAATATGCAGTGATTGAAGATGTTATTACTACAAAAAATCGATTCACACAACTAACCTGGAATATGTTGACTCCAGCTGAGGTGAAGATAATTTCTGATAATGAGCTGTTATTGGTAAAAGATGATAAGTCCCTTTCGTTAAAGGTGGAAAGTAATGCTCCAATCCGTTGGAACATTCATCCAGCCGAAGGACGTTACACCTTCGAAAGCAAAAACCCAGGTATTAATATTATTTCCTTTGATACCAACTTAGAAAGAGCAAAAAAGCAGACTATTCGGGTGATATTAAAACCGTTATAAGTTGAAAGAATACCTCTAAGAATGCTCCGGAGGGAGGTAGAGCTCGTTAATCATCTTTCATGATGGTAAAATCTCTCCGGACACTTATGAAACATAATATAAACATGACAAAATGAAAAAATTAACTATCTTATCAAGTATTATAATTACTGCTTCATTTTTATTATCGTGCATTAATCAAAATCAACGAGTCAAAGATGCTGAATTTTCTATTGAAAATAATATTTCATTTGCAAAAAAACAATACGGATTGATGATTGCTATGTTGGAGGATTCAGGGCAACTTTTGAATCCGAAATCCTTTATTGATGGAAAAATAAAATTTATTAGCCCTCAGGAATGGACTTCGGGTTTTTTTCCTGGAAGCCTGTGGTATCTTTTTGAACTAACTGGTGATGAAAAATGGAAAGAACTGGCAATAAAACAAACGGAAGCATTAGATACTATTCAATATTACACAGATCACCATGACGTTGGATTTATGATTGGTTGTAGTTATGGCAATGCAATCCGTCTAACAGGTAATGCAGATTACAAAAATGTCATTGTTCAGGCGGCCAGGTCACTTTCTACCCGCTTCAACCCAACCACAGGTGTCATACAATCCTGGAATGCCAATCCAAAAAAAGACTGGGAATATCCGGTCATTATCGATAATATGATGAACCTCGAGTTACTCTTCGACGCTACGGAGTTCTCTGGCGACTCCACTTTTTACCACATCGCAATATCACATGCCAACAATACAATGAAAAACCATTATAGGCCCGATTACAGTACATGGCATGTAATTGATTACAGCAAAACTGATGGTTCCGTCAGACATAGGAATACAAGTCAGGGGTACGCCGACGAAAGCAGCTGGTCAAGAGGACAATCATGGGGTGTGTACGGATATGTATTATGCTACCGGAAAACAAAAAATCCAGCTTATCTGGCACAGGCAGAGAAATCACTCAATTTTATTGCAACTCATCCTAACTATCCGGAAGATGGGGTTCCATACTGGGATTTCGATGCCCCTGATATTCCAAACACCTATAGAGATACGTCTGCTGCGTCTATTCTAGCCTCTGCACTATATGAAATTTCAACTTATTCAAAAAAAAGCAACTATAAGGAATGGGCAGACAAAATCATGACCAGTCTAAGCGGATCTGATTATCGGGCTCAGGAGGGTGAAAATGGATTTTTCATTTTGAAGCATGCCGTAGGTAGTGTACCTCACAATTTAGAGGTCGATGTCCCTCTAAATTATGGCGATTATTATTTTCTGGAAGCTTTAAAAAGAAAGAGAGATTTGGAGAAAGAAACAATCAATTGAGGTCTTTATCGTGAATGCCTTTTAGAAATAATCAGTTCAATTGATTTCCATGTCGTAACATATTGGATTCAAGTTTTGCATTTTTCGTTTATCTCTTTAACGATTGCTAAAAAGGGATAATATATTTCTACATCGACATTCTTAATAACTAATGGATATCTCATTATATTACAGTGGAATAGTTGAACCAGACAGTAATTTAAACATAATAAATATTCTAGACAAAATGAAAAGATTTATATTTTTAGGGCTTTTGTTCATTTGTTTGATGCAATTAAGTGGTCAAACCTGGCAACCAGTCGGGAACAAAATCAAAACAAAGTGGGCTGAACAAATTGATCCAACAAATCCTTTACCAGAGTATCCACGCCCACAAATGAAACGTGATCAATGGTTAAACTTAAACGGACTATGGGATTATACTTGTCTGGATCGGGGCAGCAATGTTCCAACTGAGTTTGATGGTAAAATACTAGTTCCGTACCCTATAGAGTCTTCCATTTCAGGAGTGCAGAAACGCGTAGGTGAACAAAAAGAGTTGTGGTATCATCGCACTTTTACCATTCCATCAGATTGGAAAAATAAAAACGTGTTGCTGAACTTTGGGGCATTTGACTGGCAAGCCGATGTATGGGTAAATGACATAAAAGTTGGTTCACATCAAGGCGGCTACACTCCATTCAGCATTAATATCACTCCTTTCATTTCAAAAAAAGATAAGCAAACTCTAACAGTGAAAGTTTGGGATCCTTCTGACAAAGGTTACCAACCCCGTGGCAAACAGGTTGAAAAACCACACGGAATATGGTACACTCCAGTAACAGGCATATGGCAAACTGTATGGATTGAACCTGTTGAGAAATCATATATTTCTCACTTAAAAACTATTTCGAACATTGATAGAGGAAATATTTCTGTAAGAGTTTCCACAGATAGAACCAGTGCAGCCGATATAATTGAAGTAAAAGCATTGGAGAATGGGAATATAGTTGGGACAGGCAAAGCTGCTGTTGGACAGGAAGTGTTGGTCGATGTACCAAATGCTAAACTATGGAGTCCCGAGTCTCCATTTTTATATGACATGGAAGTATCAATTATACGGGATGGTAAGGTTATAGACAAGGTGAAAAGTTACTTTGGGATGCGCAAAATTTCCACAGGA
>CAZCPI010000177.1:3623-5706 GCA_964500535.1 uncultured Bacteroidales bacterium | reverse complement strand
AATAAAGGGGTGTAAATAATCCTCTTCTGTTAGTTTAAGGATAGTGGAGAATCCTTAAATCTACAGAAGAGGATTTTTCATTTTAATAATTGGGATTCCGCTTCAATTATTTTATCAAAATTGAAACCAGAGCTGATTTCATCCCTGTGAGAAATAATTTCTTTATTGCAGAGATTGCCAATACTACCCTGATGAGTGTGTTTAATCGTCCCTTTATAATTGAAATTTCCTGATTCTATCTCACGACCCACTTTAAGGTATGCATCTCTGAAAGGTAAACCTTGCAGGGTCAGATCGTTTACCACCTCGACACTGTAGATGTATTTGTATTTATCATCATTAAGAATGTTCTCCCTAACCTTAATTTCAGACATAATGGTTTTTGTCATTCTTATACAATCTGTCAGTTCGGAAAATACGGGGATAAATATTTCTTTGATTATCTGGTAATCTCTGAAATAGCCCGACGGAAGATTATTAATGATCCCTGATATCTGAAATGGTAAAGTTTGAATCTTGTTGCACTTTGCTCTGGTTAGTTCAAATACATCAGGATTCTTTTTGTGAGGCATTATACTTGATCCGGTAGTAAATTTATCAGGAAGGCTGATAAAGCCAAAATTCTGACTGGAATACATACATGCGTCAAATGCAAGTTTAGATATTGTACCTGCAATTGAACTTAATGCAAAAGAGACAGTTTTTTCCATTTTGCCTCTTCCCATCTGGGCATAGATCACATTTTGATTTAATCCGTCAAAACCCAGAATATCTGTTGTCAGCTGACGATTCAGAGGGAAAGAAGTACCGTATCCTGCTGCAGAGCCCAAAGGATTCCTGTTGCATATTTTGAAAGCAGCCAGGAGAAGTTCAAGATCATCTGCAAGAGATTCAGCATATGCACCAAACCACAAGCCAAATGAAGAAGGCATCGCTACCTGAAGGTGAGTGTATCCCGGCATCAGATAGTCTTTATACTTGTCGCTTTGTTCAATAAGTATATCAAAAAGATCGTTGACTTCATTATAAAGATCATGGATTGCTGATCTGGTAAATAATTTTAAGTCAAGCAGAACCTGATCATTCCGTGATCGTCCACTGTGAATCTTCTTACCTGTATCACCAAGAGCCCGGGTCAGTAACAGCTCAACCTGAGAATGTACATCTTCAACTCCTTCTTCAATTATAAAATCGCCGTCAAGTATACTTTTATGGACTTTCTTTAACTCGGTTAAAATAGAACTGAGTTCGTCTTTTTCAAGAAGACCTACACTTTCCAGCATTATACAATGAGCCATAGAACCCATTACGTCAAATTTCGCCAGAAAAACATCCATTTCGGGATCTCTGCCTACAGTGAACCGTTCGATTTCTTCATCAACTACAAAGCTTTTTTCCCAAAGTTTTTTCATTGGTACAAGTTTTTAATATTTAATTGAAGCTAAAATTTCAGCAACTTTTTGAATACCGTCTTCCAGTGGTTTGCTTACCATGCTTTTAAACATGAATGGAATGTCGGCTCTTAGAGTGAGTTTTAATCTGGTGTCATCTTCAGCAACTTCTTTCAGCTGAATCCAGCCTGTGAGCTTTATCGGAGATTTAACCGACTCCAGTTTGATTGTGTCATTCGGATTTCGCTCTATTATTTTGAAAGATACTGTTCCTACAGGGTCAACATTAAAACTGATATTATCGGCATCAAAAGACAAATCCCTGATTTTGTCATCAGGGAGTTTGTTTCTTAAAGATTCCAGATTGTTAAAATCAGAAAGTTTTACAAAGACTTTTTCTGAACTGTAAGGTATTTTCTGTATGCTACTGGTAAAATCTGTCATTGCTTAAATAATAATTTCTTTTGGCTCCCAGGTAGAAGGTGATTTTCTCCATTCCTGTAAGGCTTTAAGTTCGGATTCATGTATATAGTTTGTCTCAAGAGCCATCTCAAGTACTGAATTATAATCACTGAGAGTGGTTAACTCTACTTTGGCATTTTTGAAAGCTTGTTCGGCAACATGAAAACCATAAGAGAATATGGCCAGCATGCCAATTACGTCACTGCCGTCAGCTCTTATAGCTTCTACAG
>CAZCPI010000177.1:0-3523 GCA_964500535.1 uncultured Bacteroidales bacterium | reverse complement strand
AATATGGCCAGCATGCCAATTACGTCACTGCCGTCAGCTCTTATAGCTTCTACAGCCTTAAGACTACTTCCACCAGTCGAAATGAGGTCTTCAATAACAACAACTTTCATGCCCGGTTTAAGATCACCTTCAATCAGATTTTCCAACCCATGATCTTTTGGGGATGAACGTACATATACAAAAGGTAGTCCAAGTTCTTCGGCTACCATTGCTCCCTGAGCAATAGCGCCTGTAGCAACTCCGGCAATAGCATCAACCTGATCGTATTTTTCTCTGATAATTCTTGCTAATTCAATCTTGATAAAATTCCTTAATGCAGGATAAGATAATGTCTTTCGATTGTCACAGTAAATAGGAGATTTCCATCCTGAAGCCCATATAAAAGGATTCGAAGGTTGTAATTTGACCGCCTTAATCTTTAATAGCTTTAAAGCTACGTTATGCTCTAATTTTTTCACCTGTAGATATTTTTGGTTGAAGTATTCTGATTTTATTGTGCAAAATTAATCAATGATACCGTAAATAGAGTTAACAAATCGTAAAAACATTTACTTTAACTTCAGGCATTTCAACTTATAAAAGATCTGAATGCTAAATCAGCATCAAAACAGATAGTTAATATTTATATAAGTGCCCATTTTAGAAGCGTCATTATCATCCAGAGCTTTTCCCAAATCCACAGAAATTACAAAGTTCTCATTCATTCCGATTTTCAGGCCACCACCAATAGAAGTGTGCAGTTTTTGTTCATTTTCCAAAGCAAAATTTTGTAATAATTGAGGATTTGGCAAACTCAGATTCCAGTCCACCTCGTCAGTAATGATACCAGTATCCATGAAGCCATTAAATCCGATATACCAGTTTTGATTGATAAACTGGAAATCTATAGCTCTCCATCTCAGTTCAAAATTACCGTATGCAAAACCATCCCCGATTACCCTGTTTCTGACTATTCCTCTGAGGCTGTTTGCTCCACCCAAACCAACAATGTTTGCTCTGTTGGCAAAAGGAGATATCATTTGGTTTCGACGGTAAAAGGGTATATTATTTTTCCCTATTTTACCCTGAGCTCCAAGTCTGACTGCAAGGTTCAGTTTTTCTTTAACCAAATTAAAGTATTGTCTGTGTACCACGGAGTATCTCATATAAGGTAATTCATTCATAAATCCCGGTGCAATTTCTATCAGAGCTTCAGAGCAAACACCTTTATCAGGATTTACCATAACTTCTCTTGAGTCATAGATAAGACCGGCTTTAAAAACATTGACAATACCGCCGTCGGCTTCTTTATCACTAATTATGCCCCAATCTACATATTTGCCATAAAGGCTGGTACCATCAAGATAGTCAGGATCATCTGTAGAAACATTCTTATTGAGTTTATCAAAGTTAACTTCACCAGGAGTGAACTTATAAAAATTATAACTAGCAAGCCAGTTAAGATTATCGACAAGAAATCTTCCTTTAAAGTCGGCGAGCAGACGTATCTGGTTTTGGGACATTCTGTAATAAGCCCTGTTTACAGCCTCAAGATCTTGCAGATATTTTGATTTAAGGCCGTTGAAACCATAAAAATCCAGCATGTCCTCTTTGATGTAGCTTATATCGAAAAATGTTCTGACATTTTTAATAAGATTTTCTGAGTCAAAATATAATCTGTAAAGACTACTGCCTTTAGTATATCTGGAAACTTCAAGATATGTGGAATAATCATATTTTGGGTATTTTGTACCATCTCCGTAATTGAAGAGATTTAAAATAACACCATATTGAAACCCTTCGTCGGAGTTATAACTGACAGCAGGTAATCCGCCAATATTGTAACCGGTTTTGACTTTTTCCTGAGCTCCGGTTGTAGTCAGCAAGAAAAAACTTACTGCAAACAATAAAAATATCTTTTTCAAATATTGCCCGGATTGTGTTTGATTTGTTGTTTTTATTTCATGCTTTGTATTGAAGATATATTCTCCGGCAAAAAATCTAACTCCTGTGCTTTTCATTATCCAAACATTTAAAAGATTTTCAAAAAGTTAATTAGTGTAAATATACAAATAAACAACTTGAAAGCAATATTGTTTACAGGGCCTGTGCTAAAGTGAAGAATGATATTTTTATGTCTTTAGCTTTCAGGACTTCATTTCCACAAGCTTCCAATGTGGACCCGCTGGTCAGGACGTCATCAACAATTAGTATGTGCTTACCATCAAAGTTACCTGTATCAGATAAAGAAAATATTGTATTTACATTTTTCCACCTGTCATATATGCTTCTTTTTGTTTGGGTCTGGTTTCCGACCTTTCTAATGAGAGTTTTTGTATCTACGGGAATATGACCAGCTTTTGAAAGACCTCTTGCTATCATTTCACTTTGATTGTATCCTCTTTTTTTATATCTCGAAGGATGCAATGGTACCGGAACAATCAGGTCAATATCTGCAAAGAATTTTTCACGATTTAGGTTTATTCCTGCATAATGCCCCATAAATTCACAAAGTTCAGTATATCCTTTGTATTTCATAAGCTCAATGAGAGTTTGCATGGTCGAACCTTTTTTATAGTAAAAAAAGCAGTCGCATTTTTCAAAAGGCAATTTACCGTAAAATCTTACAGCTGCAGAGTTTTCTGTTTTTGATTTGTGGTTTGTTGCAGGCAAGTTCCAGAGGCATTCATGACACAAACATGTCTCTTCCATATTCAGAGTATGCCCGCATGACAGGCAGGTCTCAGGATAAGCCATATGCATAATACCTGATATGGCCTTTTTAATCATTTCTTTCGAATTCATCATATGAAAGATCCATTTTTTCCAGGCATTTAAGTATCAGACCGGATTCAAAACCTTTACTTGAGGCAAATCGGTAAAGACTGCTTTTGATTTGTTCCTTAGTCTTGCTTTTTAACAGTTTACGTTTATTATACAGTAACTGGTACAGTAAATCAAAATATTCATCCCCGTCAATGGATTCTAAGCCATCCTGTATAGTTTCAAAGTCAATGCCTTTTTGCCGCAACATATAGGAAATTTTTATTTTCCCCCATTTATTATATTTGAAGCGATCATTGACGAAGGCTTTTACATATCTGCTATCATTGATGAAACCGTTGCTGTGAAGATATTCAGCAAGATTTTTAACCTCTTCCTCATTAAGTTCAAATCTTTCGGACTTCTTAAGTATGTCTTTCATGCACTGCTCTGAATCAGAGCATAATGCTGTTGCAAACCTCAATGCATCATCGTACTTGCTCATAAATCGGTAGCCTTACTTAATTGCTTTTATAAATCTGTATTTTCCACTTAAATCTTTGATCAGTTTAGATTCTCTGAATGTATATCCACTGATCAAATCAAGTGTTTCTTTATGAAGATTGCTGTTAATTTCAAAATACAGGATTCCTCCCGGTTTCAACATTTTTTCAGCCTTCTTTCCGATTATTCTGTAAAAAATCAGAGGATCATCATCGTCTACAAATAATGCTGTATGTGGTTCATAATCAAGAACTCTTGGCTCAATTTCCTTTTTTTC
>CAZCPI010000176.1:0-5708 GCA_964500535.1 uncultured Bacteroidales bacterium | reverse complement strand
TTTTCTTCAACGTCGGCACAGATCCCGATCAGGCAGCCGTCAATGTTCAGAACAGAGTTTCAATGGCTTCAAGATTATTGCCAGCCGAGGTCACTCAGGCAGGTGTAACTGTCAGAAAAAGACAAAACAGTACACTATTGATGACTGGTCTGTACACAAACAATCCGGCTTACGACGAATCATTTTTACAAAATTATGCTAATATAAATGTTGTTCCTCAGGTACAAAGAGTGAACGGAGTTGGTGATGCAGCGGCTTTTGGCTCCCGAACTTACGCAATGAGAATATGGCTGAAACCTGACCTGATGACGACTTACAGTATTGCTCCTTCGGAAGTCAGGAACGCTTTAATTGAGCAGAATATCGAATCTGCTCCGGGCAAGTTCGGAGAGCAGGGCAACCAGAGCTTCCAGTATGTTATCAGATATACCGGGAAACTGAAAACTGTTGAGGAATTTGAGAATATTATTGTCAGAAGTGGTCAGAGTGGTCAATTGTTAAGGCTTAAGGATATAGCAAGAGTAGAGCTCGGATCTCAATCATACCAGAGCAAATTGTGGATAAACGGAATGTCCGGTACAAATATTGCGATAAGTCAGACGGCCGGATCAAATGCAAGAGATGTAATCAATGGATGCAAAGAAGAAATTGAATTAGCATCAAAGTCATTCCCTAAGGATGTTCACTACACTCATTTGGTTGATGCAAACAGGTTTTTAGATGTTTCGATAGAGAAAGTATTAAGTACTATAATTGAAGCTTTTATATTGGTATTCTTTGTCGTTTTCCTGTTTCTGAAAGACTTCAGGTCATCTTTAATACCTGCAATTTCAGTGCCGGTAGCAATCATTGGTACATTTTTCTTTTTGTATCTGTTTGGTTTCAGCATAAACCTGCTTACTCTTTTCGCGCTTGTTCTTGCCATAGGTATAGTTGTTGACGATGCTATTGTTGTGGTTGAAGCCGTACATGCCAAGCTTGATACCGGATATAAATCTTCAAGACAAGCCTCAATTGATGCTATGGGGGAGATCTCAGGTGCAATTGTTGCAATTACTCTCGTAATGGCTTCAGTATTTATACCAGTAACCTTTATAAGCGGATCGTCAGGAGTGTTTTATAAACAATTTGGTCTGACCCTTGCTGTTTCAATTATCATTTCAGCCGTTAATGCTCTGACTTTGAGTCCGGCACTGGCAGCTCTGTTTTTGAAACCGAAAGAAGAAAACGGAAAACACAGTAAAAAAGGCAAGAAATTTGCTGATGCTTTTGAAGCCGGATACCAGGCTACTGCAAAAAAATATGTTTCTATTATCAGTAAAATCGCAGGAAACAAAAAGGCGATAACAGGTATTTGCATTGCATTTATAGCAGGTTTTGCTGTGCTAATCAAAACTACGCCGACCGGTTTTATTCCTGATGAAGATATGGGTACGATATTTGTGAATATAAGCCTGCCTCCTGCATCATCTATGGAAAGAACTGAGAAAGTCACTGAAGAAGTTGAAAAAGTCGCGAAGTCAATTCCGGAAGTGGAAAGCGTGCTCAGAATGGTAGGCCAGAACATGATTGACGGTAGTGGTAGCTCTTATGGACAGGTTATTTTGAGACTTGTCAACTGGAAAGACAGAAAAGGCGTTACAAACAAAGATGTAATTAACAAACTGCTAAAAGGCACTGCTAATATTAGAAATGCTAAAATTATGCCTCTTTCTCAACCTACAATTTCTGGATTCGGATCTTCTGCCGGTTTCTCTTTTGAGTTACAGGATAAAGCCGGACACAGTGTAAACGAATTTTACAAAGTATCTCAGGATTTTCTGGCCGAATTAAATAAAAGACCGGAAATAAAATTTGCTTCAACTTCATTCAATCCGAACTTTCCACAATATTTAATGTCAATGAATGTCCCCAAAATTAAAGAAGCCGGGCTTTCAGTAGATGATGTTACAGAAACTATGCAATATTATTATGGTGGTTATTATGCATCAAATTTTAACAGGTTTGGAAAAATTTTCAGAGTAATGATTCAGGCCGATACTTCATACAGGGCCAACATTGAGAGTTTAAGTAAGATTTATGTGAAAAATAAAGATGATCAGATGGCTCCTATAAATGAATTCATTACTATGACTCCAACATATGGACCTGAAGGCCTGTCGAGATTTAACATGTATTCTTCAATGAGCATAAACGGGTCTCCTTCTGACGGCTTCAGCTCAGGTGAGGCTATAGAAGCCATAAAAGAAGTTGCTTCTGAAATGCTGCCTCAGGGTTATGGATACGAATTTTCAGGACTAAGCCGCGAAGAGAACAAAAGCAGTTCACAAATGGCATTGGTTTTGATTTTGAGTCTGACATTCGTTTATCTTCTTTTGTGTGCCCTCTATGACAGTTATTTATTACCATTTGCTGTTATTCTGTCTTTACCTGTAGGTCTATGCGGAACATTGATATTTGCCAAGATTTTTCATATAGACAATAACATCTATATGCAGATATCAATGATAATGTTGATAGGTTTACTTGCAAAAAATGCAATTTTGATTGTGCATTATGCTAAAGCGAGAAGAGAAAAAGGAATGAATATAGTTGAGGCTGCAATTGATGGTTCAAAAGCAAGATTAAGACCTATATTTATGACTTCACTGGCATTTATTTTTGGTATAATGCCATTAATGTTTGCTGCAGGTGCAGGAGCTAATGGAAACCGTTCTATAGGAGTTTCCGCTGTAGGGGGCATGCTTTTTGGTACATTTTTGGGTGTTTTGTTGGTACCCGGATTATATGTTCTTTTCCAAAATATTGGCGAAAGATTGAGTGGACAGAAAATCAAAGATGTTGAAAAAGCTGAAATTGAGGTATTAGTTAATGAAAACTAAATAAAATGACTACAACTATTAAAAATATATTTTCCTTATTGATTCTTACAGTTTTTCTCACATCTTGTGGGATTGTAACCAAGACATACAAGGAACCTGATAAATCCCAATATGATAATCTTTACAGAGAGGCAGCAATAACTGACACAACCAATATGGCAAATTTGCCCTGGCAGCAACTTTTTACTGATGAAATACTTCAGGGAATAATTGAAGAAGGCCTTGCGAACAACATAGATTTAAATATAGCCCTTGAAAGAATAAATGAGGCTAATGCTACCTTGTACCAAAGCAGGCTATCGCTATTTCCAAAACTAAATGGGACAGCCGGTACTACTCATAAGAAGCTTTCTGACAACACGACACAATCTGTCAACTTAAAGACATCACTTTGGGAAGCAGGGTTTAATGCCAGTTGGGAGATAGACATTTGGGGAAAACTAAGCAGTGCTAAAAAATCATCATTTGCATCATTATTAAAAACAGAAGCGGCAGGCAGATTGATCAAAACAGAGGTTATAGCCAATATTGCAAAGTTGTATTATACGCTGCTTGCTCTCGACAACAAACTTGAGATTACTATAAATACAGTTGCAATTAGAGAAAAAGATGTAAACAGCATGAAACTGTTGAAAGAGTCGGCCAAGGTGAACGGGGCAGCACTTGTACAAAGTCAGGCAAATCTGTATTCCGCTCAGGTCAGCATTCCGGATATTAAACAAAGTTTAAGGGAAACTGAAAACGCTTTATGTATAATTTTGGGAAGAATACCGGGAAGTATTCAACGTGGAAAACTTGAAAATCAAAAAACAGAGATTGACTTGAAGACAGGAATACCGGCTCAGTTAATTGCGAACAGACCTGATGTTCAGGAATCAGAATTTGCACTTAGAGAAGCTTTTGAAAATGTAAATGTTGCAAGGGCAAGCTTTTATCCCAGCATCAGTCTCACTGCCAACGGGGGTCTTTCCTCGCTGGAAATAAAAGATTTTTTAGATAAATCTGTTTTTTATAACCTGATTGGAAATCTTGTACAACCAATTTTTAATGCCGGACAAAACAAAACCAGACTTGAAATTGCCAAAGCAAGACAGAGAGAAGCTTTTTTGAGTTTCAGAAAAACTTTATTAAATGCCGGCACTGAAGTCTCCGATGCTTTATATTCTTATCAGATGGCTGTTGAAAAAGAAGCATCCAGAGAAAAACAAGTTACAGCATTACAGGATGCTGTAACTTTCACAAAAGAACTTTTAACGTACAGTTCAAAAACTGATTATACGGATGTTCTAATGTCTGAGCAAAGTCTTCTCACTGCTCAACTGGCATCAGTCAATGATAAAACACAGAAATTAAACGCAATAGTTAATCTCTATAAAGCTCTTGGCGGAGGCTGGAAAAAATAACCTTGCTAACGAATACTAAGCTCAAATTTATACTCAGGAACGAGACTTACTTTTTTCATTGTCGCCTTATTGAGGTCTGACTCTTTAAACGGTACATCAAGTAATACTTTATAACCTGTTTTAAAAGGTTCCAGCTCAATTTCCAGCTTGTTCGTTTCAGGTATGCCTCCGTTATTGGCCAACTGAACAGACCAGGTTGTTCCATTGTAATAATTATCTGAAACCAAAACATCTCCAATTCTGCACTGACCCATATCAGCAGTGTAATCAATATGCAGATAAGCATTATTGAAATGCTTTATATTTTTCCAATCTATACTTACATTCCAGCAATTAGTCTCGTAATCTATCTTAACAGGATTTATTAACTGAGGTTTTGAACCATTTTTTAAGTTGCCGCCATTTACAGGCAAAGTGTAACTCTGTGCATTTTCCCATAAAGAATCTGTTGAAATAATTTTCCTTCCGGTATTGAAATAATCTATTACAAGCTTAGCCGCAAAAGCATTATCACCGGTAGCAAAAGGAAAATCAGCCAACAAAATATTCCTGCCAGCACTGATATAGCCTGTAACATCCATCACATTCAAAGTTTTACTTTTTATTTCCTGATTCAACCATTTATTATTGAACCTCAATTTACATTCTCCGTCAGAGTAAAGGTAAAGTCTGGCAGATTTGATTTCAGATTGACTATTTATTTCAAATTCCCGTGAGAAAAGATTGTGATACAATTCATTACTTCTGCTTACGCTTCCGACAGATGTCTTAAACCATGTAACGCTATCAAAAACATATTTTTTTACTACCTCCGGTACAGGAAGTTCATAATTATCAATCATTGAAATAGATAAACTATTTCCATTTCTTACCAATTTCTGGTTGCCTTTTCGCAAATTAACAGGTATAGCACCGGATAAAACTGTTATTTTGGTTTTCGGTTCATTGCTTAGGATATTTATATCTTTAGCATTCATATACAAACACGCATTTGAGATAAAAAGATTTTTAGTCCCGTTTTCATTAAGAAACCATACGTTGTCAGCTTCAGACTCATCTAAAACAATTATCCTCAAATTTTTCCCATTTGAAGTCTTAATATCAATCTTATTTTTTGAACCGGCTTCAAAGCCTGAAATCAGATAATCATTATCATTTGAACTCAGGCTTTTTCCATTTGATTTAACCTGAACTATATCGTCAGCATCAAAACAAAACTCAGGTAGAACATTTTTTGTTTTTATAAAATACCATTTCTCGATATTTTTTTCGTTAATCGTACATAATGGCTGAACAGTGGCATATTTTAAATTAACACTGCCCATTTTCATATTGAATGGCCATATAAACATACAGCTATCGATAATATCTACCGGTTTCGCCGGAAATATTATTTTTTCTTTTTCAAGTAAAACTTCAAACT
>CAZCPI010000175.1:2351-5725 GCA_964500535.1 uncultured Bacteroidales bacterium | reverse complement strand
TATGCTTCTTGTTTTCCTGTCGGTTATAATACTCTTTACTGCAAATGGTTGCAAGAATTCTGTCAACCTTGAAGATGTGTCACCAGGATGGTTGGGTACGAGTATTTATGATAACCTCAATAATGATGGTCATTTTAAGTATACTACAAAACTCATAGAAGATCTGGATTACAAAAATGTACTGGCTAAGACCGGTAGTAAAACTTTGTTCGTAACTGACGATGAGTCTTTCGACAGATTTTTCAGCCGCAATGACTGGGGTGTACACAGTTATGATGCTTTATCATTGGCTCAGAAGAAGTTATTATTCAGGGGCGCTATGATAAATAACTCATATCAGTTAAATACATTATCAAGTACTGAAGGACCTACTGAAGGTAATTGTATGCGCAGAACGACTGCTTTGACTGTTTATGACTCTGTACCTATATTAAGTCCGTCTGAAATGCCTGACTCAAAATACTGGGCAAGATTTAAAAATGCCGGAAAAAGTATTGTTTGCATGAAAGATATGACAGTGCAACCTATGGTTCATTTCATTGAAAAGCAATTGGCAAATAATAATATCACTAATGATGATGTGGATTTCCTGAATAACTATTCTTCTCAAAGGCAACCCGGAGATGCCACAATTAATGGAGTAAATGTTATTGGAAAAAATATTAAATGTTCAAATGGTTTTGTTAATCAGATGGAAGAGGTGATGCTTCCTTTGAGAAATATGGCTGAAATTATCAGAACTAAGGAAACTACTTCTAAATACAGTAAACTGCTTGAACGTTATTGTGCACCTTATTATAGCTCTGATGCTACTAAAGAATATAACAGATTATACAAAACCAGTGTTGACAGCGTTTATCAGAAACGTTATTTTTCAAACAGGTCTTTAGGTGGTACTGCGCTGACGATGACACCGGATAATAAAGCGGTAAATGGGATTTTAAAATTTGATCCGGGATGGAACAGTTATTTCCCGGCTACAGCGGTTTCGACAACTTCAGCTATAGCTTTACAACAGGATATGTCTGTTATGATGGTCCCTTCAAATGCTGCTATGGATAATTACTGGAATAACGGTCTCGGACGTATTCTGAAGGATTATTATGGTGCATGGGAGAAAGTTCCGGATAATGTAATAGCGAAATTGATTAATGTCAATATGCTTAACTCATTCAAGAGTTCTGTTCCCAGCAAGTTTGAATCAATTCTTGATGATGCTACCAATCCAATGGGAATAACTGTTGATGATGTTGATAGTGTTTATCTTGGTTGTAACGGTGCGATATATCTTACAAACAAGGTTTTCAGCCCGACTGCATATATATCCGTATCATTTCCAGCGTTGGTTGACCAGTCTATGAATATTGCATACTGGGCAATCGAAAGACTTCAGTATGATGCTTACCTGAATGCAAGAGAGACATACTACAGTTTATTCATTCCCAGGAATCAGGCACTTACGAAATATATTGATCCGGTTTCATATGGAAGATCAACAACTCAGATTTTTAAATTCTATTACGATCCGGAGGCTGTTACTGTACAACAAAAGGTAAAAGCTTCGATTTGGAGTTATGATGCTGTGAATGATCAGATCCTTGATTCGATTGGAATGGCGACTTATGATCAGATTATTAACAGACTTGAAGATGTACTGGAATCTCATACAGTAATAGGTGATGTAGAAGATGGCAATACTTATTACAGAACAAAGGGCGGAGAACAGATTAAAGTATCCAATGTAAGCGGTGGTGAAAACAATATGAAAGTTTCCGGTAGTTATCAGCTTGATAACAATCGTGATTTGAGAGTCGGTAAGATTTACACCCAGGGTAATGGTAAAACTTATATTCTGGATAATGAACCACTGATGACGACAAAAAAATCTGTATTTGATGTACTTTCCGAACATGAGGAATTCAGTAAGTTTATGGAACTATTGAATGGAACTCAATTTCTGACAAATCTTCAGAATAATCATTCTAATCCAAGCCAGCATAACATAAACTTCTTCAGTAAATTCCATTATACTGTATATGTACCAACCAACAAGGCTATAACTGATCTTCAGGAAAGCGGTAAATTGCCGACATGGGATGAAGTTGACGGTCTGATGGCTACTGATTCGGTTGCTGCCGAAAAGAAAGCTGAAATAATCAGGAATTTTGTGAAATATCATATCCAGGATAATGCTGTATTTGCAGATAAAAACACCTTGAATGGTAATTTTGAAACTGCTGTATTAAATAATGCTCTTAAAGTTTTCTATTCTATAGATGTTAAGTCAGGTAATAATGCAATCACTCTGACCGATAAGGTTGGTAATGTACGTCACGTTACAAGTGATCCGAATCTGCGTAATCTGATTGCACGTGAATATCAGTTTGACGCAGCTGATGTATCAAGAGCGACCAAAATATTTTCTTCTGCCAATATTGTAATTCATCAGATTGATGGTGCATTGCAGTATGATGCTAAGCAGTTTAAATAATAAAAGTATAAAGTGCCAAATATTGACAAGATGAGAAATACAAAAACAATATTATTGTTGATCTCCGTACTTTTTCTGTCAGGGATTAGTAAAGCCCAGACGGCAGGAAGTATGATAAGTGGAACAGTTTTCGACAATTTAGGTCCGTTAAGCATGGCTAATGTTGTTGAAATAGATGATGCAAACCGTATAGTGGCCCATTCAGTCGCTGATATAAACGGTAACTTTTCTTTCCGTCTGGTAAATCCAAAGGATAGAATAAAAGTAACTTATGTAGGATATCGTACGCAGATATTACCTATTAAAGGTACTACTTACAGGATAAAGATGGTTGAATCCACGACTTTGCAGGAAATTGTGAAATATGATACAAGAACGTCAGAGACTTCAGGTCTTAAGATTCCTGAGAGAGAATTATCCGGGGCTACTCAAAAAATTGATGCGAGTGAATTTGAAGGTCTTGGCATTACAACAATTGACGAGGCTTTACAAGGACGTATCGCAGGCTTGGATATCGTGTATAATTCAGGTAACCTTGGTTCCGGTACAAGTATGCGTATGAGAGGTGCTGCCTCAATTAACTCAACATCCGAACCCTTAATAGTAGTTGATGGCAACGTTTGGGAAACCGATCAGGCTGACAATTTCGACTTCAATACTGCTAATGATGAAAAGTTTGCTCAACTTCTTAATATTAATCCTGAGGATATTTCAAGTATTACTGTTATGAAGGATGCTGCTTCTACTGCAATATGGGGATCACAGGGTGCGAACGGTGTTATTGAAATAAAAACCAAACGCGGATCAAGAGGTAAAACAAGAGTAACATATTCATATCGTCTTTCCGGTACATATCAACCTGAAGGAATGAAGATGCTTGATG
>CAZCPI010000175.1:0-2341 GCA_964500535.1 uncultured Bacteroidales bacterium | reverse complement strand
CCAGATTAAGTGATGCTGCTTCAAATATTATAGAATTAAATTATGAGCCAACATTTTCAGAATATGAAATGTACAATAATAATACAAACTGGCCAAATGCTGTTAAGCAGATTGGTTTAAGACATAATCATAATGTGTCTTTGTCAGGTGGTGGTGAAAAAGCAAATTTCCGTATCTCTGCAGGATATGATAAGGAATTGGGTTCTATTATTGGTCAGTCACTTGACAGGTTTACAACACGTGTTGCCTTGGATTATTTCGTATCTGACAGGATTAAAATTATCACCAATTTCAACATGACTTATACAGATAATCATAAGAATTATAATTATGTAGATGCTGATAATAAAGGTCACGGGGATCTTTTATCTATCGCATATCAAAAGATGCCTAACCTTGCTATTTATGAAGAAGATTCTGAAGGTAATCCAACCGGTGAATATTACCAAATGTTATCGACGGCATCATCTGCATTGAATGATCAGAAAAAACTTGTTAATCCTGTAGCTTTGGCGGAGTATGCAAATAATAATTCTTCAACGATAAATATTCAACCCGAATTCGAATTGCGTTACAACTTTCTGGGCATGAATAACGATGAGACAAAGCTTACTTATGAAGGAAAAGTCAATTTCAATATTTTCAACAGCTATGATGAATCATTCTTTCCGTCAATACTGACAACCAGCGGATGGTCATCATCTATTACGAATGTGAAGAATGCATCTTCAAATAAACAGCAAGCTGTTACAACCCAGCATACATTAACTTTCAACCCTGTATTTGAAAATAAAGACCACTCATTTCTTATGCTTTTGAGGGGCCAGATTACACAGGGTAAGTCTAATGGTCAATCAAACAGTGCTTATGGATTACCTAATATACCTTCTACAACTGTTCCGGGTACAATTAGCGGTTTTTCAACAAGTGTTGGAGAATGGAGAAGCATGTATTATACTACTTCTATGCACTATGCATTTAAAGGTAAATATGTTTTTGACCTTACTACCCGAGTTGATGCGACAACTAAATTCGGACCTGCAAGAAGATGGGGTGTTTTCCCGGCTTTATCACTCCGCTGGAATATTTCAGATGAAAACTTTATGAAGAAAATTCCATGGATATCAATGTTGTCTATCAGACCTTCATGGGGTATTGTCGGAAACCAACCTGGTAGTGAATACTTGTTTTTCAGTAAATACTCTTCAACATCATCTTATAATGATAATCCATCAATTACACCGAGTAACATTCGTTTGAGTAATCTCAAGTGGGAACAGGTTGAAAAATGGAACATTGGTTTCGACTATGGACTATTTGAAGATAAGGTTAATGGTGATGTCAATATTTATTACAACAATACGACTGATCTATTGATGAAAGATCGTTCGATTCCTACATCTTCAGGTTACAGCCTACTTAATTATCAGAACACGGGTAGTATGGAGAACAAAGGATGGGAATTCAATCTTCAGTCTTCCAAACTTATTAAAAGTGGCAAATTTGGAGTGGATTTCAACTTGACATTTGCAAACAACAGAAATCAGATTACAAGCATGAGTGATGTTATCCTGAATAGTATGAATAAGGATTTTGACAGGAACAACGGTTCCTATCTGACCCGTGTTCAGCTGAATAATGCTCTTGGCTCTATATATGGGTTTGTTTCAGAAGGCGTATATCAATACAGTGATTATTCAGATGAAGAAATCAAAGGCGTAAGTGGTCCGAATGCTCCTGTTGTCAGAAATGCTAAAGGTGAAGTTGTTTATATGAATAATGGCAAACCAAAACCTATGTATTTCTGTTATGGTACAGGTGCTGCTTACGAATTTCAGGGTGGAGATGCTAAGTATAAGGACATTAACAATGATGGTAATATAAATGAACTTGACATTGTATATCTTGGTAGTTCACTGCCCAAAATTACCGGTGGATTTGGTTTCCGTCTGACTTACGGTAGATTATCTATGAATAATCAGTTTAATTTCAGAGCTGGTAACAAGGTTGTCAACAAAGCCCGTATGAATGCTGAAAATATGTATTCAAATAGTAACCAGAGTATGTCAGTATGTTGGAGATGGCGTGTTGAGGGTGATGAAACAACTATCCCGAGGGCCTTATATAATTACGGTCGTAACTGGCTTGGAAGTGACCGCTTTGTTGAAGATGGAACGTTCCTGAGGTTAAATTATACTCAGTTCTCGTATTCAATTGATCAAAAAGTACTGAAGCGTTTTGGTTTAAATCAGCTTACTTTCAATCTGAGTTTGAATAATCTGTTTTTGCTGACAAATTATTCAGGTACTGACCCTGAAGTTGGTTATGGTAGTTACGGTAT
>CAZCPI010000174.1:0-5737 GCA_964500535.1 uncultured Bacteroidales bacterium | reverse complement strand
AACAATGACGGGTCAAAGTCAAATCCTAAAGCCAGTCTTCATTCTGCTCTCAGGATGGCCCGTGAACTCAGGCGTCTGGGTGATCCGTCTGTTGCCGGAGGTATTCACATTATAATGGAAGGAGGGACTTATCAGTTGTTTGAAACCATATTTCTTAAACCGGAAGATTCAGGCACTTTTGAAAGCCCTACCATCATCGAATCAGCTCCCGGAGAAAAACCTGTGATAACCGGAGGCGTAAAAATTTCAGGCTGGAAACCGGTAAAAAATCCTGTAAAAGGATTACAAAAATCCGTAAAAAATAAAATTTGGGTAGCAAATATATATGATAATTCCGTCAGACAAAATGGTTTCAGACAAGTTTGGGTAAACGGGAAAAAAGCAGTTCGTGCATCATCCGTATCAGGTGATAATTATCCGCGAATATTAGGTATAGATAAAATGAGTAGTAATATTCGTATAAGCTCAGATTTTATAAAATATTTAGTAAAGCCTTATCAATCAGAGTTTTTTATTCATCAAATGTGGGAGACTGCATTGTTGAGAGTTAAAAGCATTGAAGTCAAAGGAAAAGTGGCTGATTTAAGCTTTTATGAGCCTGAATCAAGGTTGGAATTTGATCATCCATGGCCTCCGCCCGTGATTTCAGAAAAAGGAAATTCGATTTTCAGACTTGAAAATGCTATTGTGTTTCTTGACGAGCAGGGCGAATGGTTTTATGATTCAGATGAAGGGAAAATCTATTATTTCCCTCGTGAAAATGAAGATATGAGTTCTGCCGAAGTCGTTGTTCCCGTTCTTGAAAATCTTATAAAAGTAACAGGCACCAAAGAAAATCCGGTTAGGTTTATCCGGTTTAAAGGCATTACTTTTTCGCATTCTTCATGGATGCGACCATCCAACCATGGCTATGTTCCGCTGCAAGCCGGAATGTATTTGCTCGACGCATATAAGCTTAAAGTGTCGGGTACAAAAGATAAAGCTTCGCTCGAAAATCAGGCATGGATAGGCAGGCCTTCAGCTTCAGTAGAGTTAAAAAATGTCAGAAACACCGTTTTTAAAAATTGCACTTTTGAGCATTGCGGAGCGAGTGGACTTGATTACCTGGAAGGTTCTGCTTATGATTTAGTGGAAGGTTGTAAATTTAATGATATTGCAGGCAGCGGACTGGTTATCGGTCGTTTCTCAGACCCCGGCGTTGAAACTCATCTGCCATACAATCCTTCAGATGAAAGGGAACTAAGTTGTAATATGATGGTAAGAAACAATTATCTGGTTGATATAGCAAATGAATACTGGGGCTGTGTAGGCATCCTGGCTGGATATGTGAGTGATATTTCGATAGAGCATAACGAGCTGAGCGAGCTTTCCTATTCAGGAATAAGTGTAGGTTGGGGCTGGACAAAAACTGTGAATTGCATGAAAAATAACAGGATTCATGCAAATCTGGTTCATCACTTCGGGAAGCACAATTACAGCTGCGGCGGGATATACACGCTATCCGCTCAACCGGGCACATCAATCACGGAAAATTGCATCAGGGATATTTACAAACCTTCTTATGTTCATGATGATACAGGTTATTATATTTACCTTGATGAAGCCAGTTCATATATGACAATTAAGGATAACTGGTGTTCTGAACTGAAGATAGGAAAGAATCAGACAGGCATGAATTTAATAGAAAATAACGGTCCGGCAGTTTCAGAGAATATAAAAAACACTGCCGGGATAATAAAATGATATACAAATAAATAAATATGTTAATATGAAATGTAACTTCAACTGTTTACTTTTGTTTGCAGCGATATTTCTGATGACTTTCAAGGTTTCTGCAGCAGAGAGTTCCACATTGAATCAACCCGCCGTCAGGCAGGAAAAAATGAACAAACCCGGATCTGCTTCGCCGCAAATGAAAGCTGTTTCCAATGAAGCAACATGGATCTGGTACCCGGGTGACTACGAACTTTGGTTAGGCAACAAACTCAACAATTGCAGGACAGAAAGAGGCACATTTTTTCCACCGTTCTGGAAGACAGACAGCCACTATGTCATGGTGGAATTCTCGACTCAGATAGATCTTAAGGAAGCCGAAACCATAGAAATACATACCGAGGGGAGATACAATGTCAAACTCGACGGTAAGTTCTATCCGGGTATGCCTGAAAAGGTATTGTTGCCTGCAGGAAAACACTCGCTGAATATCAAGATAAACAACCTTGAAAAAGTGCCTGCATTGTTTGTAAAGGGCAAAACGGTAAATTCAGGACCACTCTGGAAAGCAACATTTGAAGACAAGGAATGGATAGATGATTCCGGGAAAACTTCAGACAAGTCAGGCACAGTCTATGTACAGGCTGGAAGCTGGAATTTCAATACACCAGAAGCTCTGCCTTCAGCTCATAAACTTGCCACAACCCCGATGAAACCGGTCGGAAAACAGGTCGCCGGTAAAGGAATTTTGATAGATTTCGGCAAGGAAACCATGGGTTTCCCGGTTTTCAGCGAAATTAATGGTAATGGACTTATTAAAATTTATTATGGCGAATCCCGCGAAGAAGCTCTGGATACCATTGATGGTGAGCTTACAGACAGAATCGAAGTGAAAGGATCCACTCAGGAACTGGTGCTCAGTGACAGCAAGGCTTTCAGATATCTGTATATTGAAACCGAAGGCAATCTTACCTATGGCGATGTCTCTATGTTGTATGAATACATGCCGATTGAATACAAGGGAAGTTTCAAATGCAATGACGAGCTGATTAACAAGATCTGGGAAGTCGGAGCATATACGATGCATCTCACTACAAGGGATTTCTTCCTTGACGGATGCAAACGTGACAGATGGGTATGGTCAGGAGACGCTTATCAAAGCTATCTGATGAACTATTACCTTTTCTTTGATTCACCGGCCGTGCAGAGGACAATGTATCTGCTGAGAGGCAAGGATCCTGTCACAAGTCATATCAACACGATAATGGATTATACTTTCTACTGGTTTCTCGGAGTCTATGATTATTACATGTACACAGGAGACAGTGAATTTATTGCTCAGATGTATCCCAAAATGCAGAACATGATGGAATATGTGCTTGGAAGACGCAATAACAGAGGTTTGGTAGAAGGTTTGGCAGGAGACTGGATATTCATCGACTGGGCAGACGGTTACATGGAGAAAAAGGGTGAAGTCAGTTTCGAACAACTTCTTTTTGCCAGAAGCCTTGAAACAATGGCCATGTGCGCAAAAGTCATTGACAAGGGTGCGGATGTAATCAAATACGAAAATCTCGCCTCAGAAGTCAAAAAAATACTGTTAAACGAGTTTTGGGACGATAAAAAGCACGCGTTTATTCACGGGAAAGTCAACGGAAATAGCGACGGAGCTGTCACAAGGTACACAAACATGTTTGCCGTGTTCTTCAATTACCTGAATGAAACCAAAAAGCAGGAAGTCAAAAAGAACGTGATTCTGAATGACAGTATCATGAAGATTTCAACACCTTACATGCGTTTCTACGAACTCGAAGCTATGTGCAGCATGGGTGAAACCGATTATGTAATTAAAGAAATGCGCAATTACTGGGGCGGAATGCTAAAGGAAGGAGCCACGACATTCTGGGAAAAATACAATCCCGAAGAGAAGGGTGTCCAGCACCTGGCAATGTACCAGCGTCCATACCGTAAAAGCCTGTGTCATGCATGGGGAGCAAGCCCGATATATCTTCTTGGAAAGTATTTTCTAGGCGTGAAACCTGTAGCTCCTGGTTATTCGAAATTTGAAATACGTCCGGTATTGGGAGATCTGAAATGGATGGAAGGCAACGTGCCTACCCCAAACGGCAAGATTCATGTCAGAATGGACAAAAAGACCATAAAAGTCAGTGCTTCTGAAGGAGAAGGATATATTTATTTCAAAGGCAAATCCCCAAAGGCTTCTTCCGGGATAGTTGAAAAGACGAATGACGGTGGTTTCAGACTGCTGGTCAAAGGAAATGGAAATGAGGTAGTTATTAATTACTGATTATTATATGAAACGAATACTTTTTATAATACTGACAGCTCTCACTGCTTACTCTGTAGTGGCTGAAGAAGTAACAATTTATAAGTCAGAGAAAGCATCTTCAAGAATTGCTTTCGGTATAGATAAGCTGGAAAAAGCTTTAAATGAATCGGGGTATATAGTTAAAGTAGAGAATGTTAATGATAGAACAATCTCAAAACAGCTATTTAAAAAATCAAAAACACCAAGGATTTTTGTTGCAGAACTTGGAGATAAAATGATGGTTAAATATCACATCAAAAAGAAAATAAAATCTCCCCGTCGATATATGAAAGAAGGTTTCTGGATAAATACTGTTGAAAATACCATTTTGCTTCAGGGATTTGATGCATCAGGCGCGCTTTATGCATGTATAGATCTTAAAGATAAAATTCTGGAGAATAAGACCCTGCCATTAGACCTTAATTATGCAGATCAACCCGAAATGGTTTTGAGAGGCACCTGCATTGGCATGCAAAAACCATATTATCTGCCCGGAAGAACAGTTTATGAATATCCTTACACTTTTGAAAACTTTCCATGGTTTTATGACAAGAAAATGTGGATAAAGTATCTTGATATGCTTGTTGAAAACCGGATGAATTCACTTTATCTCTGGAACGGGCACCCCTTTGCATCACTGTTAAGACTGCCTGATTATCCTTTTGCAGTTGAAGTCAGCGACGAGGATTTTGCAAGGAATGAAGATATTTTTAAGTTTCTGACTGAGGAAGCAGACAAAAGAGGCATTTGGGTAATTCAGATGTTTTATAATATCATAGTCTCGAAACCATTTGCAGAACACTATGGTATAGCAACTCAGGATAGCCACAGGCCAATAACACCATTATTGTCAGACTATACCAGAAAATCAATTACCGAATTCATCAGAAAATATCCCAATGTAGGATTGCTTGTTTGTCTTGGTGAAGCCATGGCTACTTATGAAGATGATGTACAATGGTTTACCAAAACGATTATTCCCGGAGTCAAGGATGGACTTAAAGCTTTGGGAAAAACTGAAGAGGTTCCTGTAATACTCAGGGCTCATGATACAAATTGTAAGATGGTAATGGATTCAGCATTACCAATATACAAGAACCTGTATACTATGAACAAGTATAACGGTGAATCACTTGTTACATACAATCCGGGCGGACCATGGGCTAAAACACACAAGGATCTCAGCGGGTTGGGTTCAACACACATATCAAACGTGCATATACTTGCAAATCTGGAACCTTTCAGATGGAGTTCTCCTGATTTTATACAGAAATCTGTGAAGGCAATGCATTCAGCACATGGTGCAAATGCACTTCACCTTTACCCTCAGTCGTCATACTGGGACTGGCCATATACAGCTGACAAAGCAGAAAACAGGATAATGCAAATTGACAGGGATTGGCTCTGGTATGAAGGCTGGGCAAGATATGCCTGGAAATCAGAGAGAAACCGTGAAGATGAAATAAATTACTGGACTAAAAAAATTGATGATTTTTACGGCAGTGGTGCACAAAGCCGTGACATACTCAAAGCATATGAAGAGATGGGAGAGATTTCACCGATGCTGACCAGAAAATTTGCCATAACAGAAGGTAACAGACAAACATTTTTGCTGGGTTCGTTTATGAGTCAGATTATCAATCCTAAACGCTGGACTGTCTATCCTGATTTTCCTGCTTCCTGTGATATCGAAAG
>CAZCPI010000173.1:0-5794 GCA_964500535.1 uncultured Bacteroidales bacterium | reverse complement strand
CCTTCAAATGAGCCCTGGTAAACATAACTTATTGTTTTATACCTTTTCCAGGTAGATTCAGTACCTCCGTAAAGATGGAAATCCCTGAAAGTCTGAGCTGCTTTAAGATACTGATCATCCCATAAATATAGCTCAGTAAGGAAACAGCGTTTGTTTATATAGTAATAATTCAGACTATGAGTATTCAGGGTTTTATCCTGCATGCCGGATATTGATGTATACTGGTTTAACGTAGGTAAGGACTCCATGCAGGTGATAAGCTCCGGAATTAGCTGATCCAGGTTTTTGTAATCACTCTCAGATATTTTCATGTTTTCAAGCGATTGTATAGGCTCAGTCAGATAAGGAATTTTTCCATAAAGTGTACCCATCTGGAAATACATCCAGCATCGTACAGTCATAACATCAGAATAGAATTCGTCATACTGATCTTTTGTCAGTCTGTTTTCTTCAAGCATTAAATTAAAATTGTGAAGTATATCGTTGCAGTTCTGGATTACAGAATAAAAGTCCACAGGGTCGACCCATGGATTTTGGGCATTGCTTGTAAAGTAACTTATTGCCTGTAAATCTTCATTGGCATTGCTTGTTACATCCATCATGTCAGCTCTTAGTTCATTAAGAACAACAAGCTTTTCTGCAGTTCCCATAACCTTTGAATACAATCCAATTATTGATTTCTGAGCATCAGCAACATTCTTGTAATGATCTGACAGGTCAAGAACTTCCATATTATCAGTGTCAACACATGACACCAACAACAAACATGGGAAAAGTATTAATCCTGAAAGGTATTTTAAAATCTTCATATCTTCTTTGTTTTATATCATTCTATAAACAGGATCTGCATATTATAAACCAATCTTCAGGCCTATGAACACTGCTTTTGGTTGTGGGCAAATTACAGCATCAACACCATAGTACAATGGATTTTCACTCTGGCTGAATTCAGGATCTGTACCCATGTAATTCGTTAGTGTCAAAAGATTTTCACCTGTTACAAAAACCTTTAGGGACTGCAGAAAACTGCTCCTTTCAGGTACAGCATAACTTAAAGACAGATTTTTCAGCCTTAAATATGAACCATCTTCAATCCATCTGTCTGAAAATGCGGCATTACCCATAGGATCCCCCCAGCTTGCTTTAGGTATCTTCGTATTTTGTCCATCAACCCTCCATCTGTTTATAGTTGCCAATGATTGGTTCTCATACCCTGACATGGATTCGAGTTTGTATCTGGTATAATTAAATACGTCATTTCCTAAGGAGAAGTTCAGTTTCATATCCAGCGCAAAACCTTTATAACTAACTGTGTTAAATATTGATCCGAATAAATCAGGATTTGGATTACCTATTATTTGTCTGTCATCATCACTTATCATTCCTTCACCGGTAACATCCACAAATTTCATATCGCCTCCGCCGTAATATTTCTTAACCGAACCCTGCATAAGATAATGTCCGTCTGATTCAGCATCTGCCTGATATTGATATACGCCGTCGGTTTTATAACCGTAGAATACACCGATAGGTTGTCCGACTTTTGTCTGAATTGTAGCTCCGTTGATATCGCTTTCTAAAGTGCCACAATCAAGTCTGGTAATTTTATTTTTATATGTCGAGATATTCAAACCCATATCCCATTTAACATCCTTATTTATGATACGGCCTGAAACCGAAAAATCAATACCGGTATTATTCATTGCCCCACCGTTAGAAAGGTAAAAATCAAATCCTGAGAACTGAGGCGCATCTGACATAGTAATCATATCAGATATCATGTGATGATAAACATCAAGTGAAACCTGCATCCTTTCTTTAAAGAAAGCACCATCAATACCGACGTTAATCTTTTTCATAATCTCCGGTCCAAGCTCTTTATTTGGTATTCCGCCCATTACCAGACCGTTGAAACCAAGGAATGTCTGTACAACGTAATATGCCCTGTTGCTGTAATTACCAATATCATCATTGCCCGAAACACCAAGATTTGCTCTGAGTTTCAGGAAGTTTACATTTTTTTTGTCGCTCATGAAGTCTTCTGATGTCAGAAGCCATGCTCCTGAGATTGAAGGGAAAAGTTTCACCCCGTTATATCTGGAGGATAAATCAGAAGAAAGGGCAGCTGATAAAATAAACCGGTTGTTCAACAGGTAATCAGCATCCGCATATGCTGACATCCAGTTTTGAGTACCAAGAGAGCCACCAATTTTCCTTAAATTCAAATCTCCGTAATTAATAGATTTGAAGTCATCACTTGACGAATTAAATGCAAATGCATAGTCATTTTCAGACTGTGAATTCTGGTATCTTATGCCGGCATGTGCATTAAGCGAAGTCCCGGTGCCAAAACTTCTATGGTATGTTGCAAATGCATTTCCATAAAGGTTAAACCATCTTTCCACTCTGTGACTCGATTCGTTAGTAATCACGGCATTGACTAAAGTATCGTGCGCAACACCTTCCGATGGCAGGAAGATTCTCTCTCTGTCTTTATTGAAATGAATGCCAAATAATCCCTCGACTTTCCAGTTTTTATTAAAAGTATAGTCGAGTGAGATGTTTCCGATAAATCTGTAATTAAGATTCCTCAAAACCAAATCGTTTGCCAAAGCGTGAACATTGCTGAAACCAAACACATCGGGAGCTTCCAGATTTGGAGATTGCTCTCCCTGATAATCATACTTATATGGAGCAGTAAACGGAGACTTAACTATACTGTTATACAAAAGATTTGATGTCCTTGCCCCACCTTCATTCTGCAGAAGCCGTGTTCCGTATGAAAAGCTCATATTTGTATGCGCCATAAGTTTAGAGCTGATATTGATATCAGAATTAAATCTCATATTAAACCTGTCATAGCTTGTATTCGACATTATCCCTTTCTTGCCAAAATAACCGAGAGAAAGTGCATATAATGCAGTCTGATCACCTCCTCTGATATTCAGGTAAAAGTTTTTATCTATTGACATTTCATAAGCCGAATTCTGCCAGTTTGTATTGTTAGCATACCTGTAATAATCCAGATTTCCTGAATACCTGCCATATTTGTCAGCTACCGGTTTCGCCATATCAAAGTATGGGAGACTATGTATCTGATCTGATGAAAGTCCTTTGGTAGTAAGTAAATCTCCAAGATATGACCTGTATCTGTCAGCATCCAGTACAGGAAGCTGCTTTGGAATGAAACTCATTCCTGTATGTACATGAGCTTCAAGTCTTGTTGTTGCATCAACAGATTTCAGTGTGTTTATAAGTATTACACCATTTCCACCTTTACCTCCATATATTGAAGAAGCATCTTTGAGAACTGTTATATTATCAATATCCTTTACATCAATAGCTGATAACGGATTTGACTGATAATTACTTATCAATGATTCGAAACCAAAATTCTCATATGGCACACCATCAAGTATTACCAATGGTTGTGAGGTAGACATCAGAGAGTTGAAACCCTGAAGGTACATATTTGAACCGCTTCCCGGCTGACCGGAACGGAATATTGTGTTTAGACCTGCGACAGTTCCCTGAAGAAGATCATCAGGAGTTGATTTAACGCTTGAAGCTAAATCAGGTTTAACTATTCCGTTTGAATAAGCAGAAAATATAGAGCTTGCTTCGCCAAATGGTGTACGGAATTTTTTATCCATACCTTTATAACCTTCTTCATATAAATCAATTATCCGGGATTTTGGCTCTTTTACAAAAATTTTCCTCCCGGTATAACCAGGCAATGATACCTCAAGAATTGAGGTTGTTGCCAGTTTTTTGGATTTAAGGATAAAAGAGCCATCTTCTTCAGTAATAACCGGCTTAATACCTTTGATTGATACATTAGCTCCTGCAAGAGGTTTGCCTGTAACTGAATTTACTACAACTCCTTTTGCTACGATCACTGTATCTGCAACCTGACCTTTTACAACCTGCAAACTGGTTATTAAGACTACAACCAGTGCTATTATTGCCTTTTTCATCGTCTTCATATTTTTAATCTTCAGGTTTTACAACAGGTACAAGTCTGATATAATCCAAAAATAACGATCCTCCGGTAGTTCCTGATGTAGAAAATGCATTATTGGCAACCCATAGGGTTCCCTTACCGAAAGAATAACATGGTAATTTATCAACTTCAAAATCGACAAGAGATGTAAGTTTTTGTTTGCCTATCCTTTGCACAGAGGATGTTGACCACATTTCAAGTCTGGTTTCAGCATGATTACCGGCAAGATTCTGTCCGATAAATACTACTGTATCAAGGAAATTATTTGTTATGGCTCCGGCACTTCCATAATTCAGAGTAGGTGCCCCGGGATTACTGAAAAACAATTTTTGAGGCACTACAACTGAATCTGTAATGTGGCCGGCAATATCATCGTATGACATCCAGTAAACTTCATAAGGAACAGAATTGAGCGTAGGCGTATATGCAAGATATGAGTTCATTACATTTGTATAAAATGCTGTCGATTGGCTTGATAATGCATAATGGTTCGTAGCATCCCTGCCAGATAAAACAACATCAAAATTACCTCTTGCCCAGTCTTTAAATCGCTTTGAGATAATAGTTGAAGACACATTCGAATATGCATAGTCTTCTCCTTCAAGAATTATCTCTTTGACTTTATTATTGTACATCTTAACGCTGGCATCACTTACAATATAAACCATTCCATTTGAGGCCTTATATGACTGATCGATATCCTTTGACTGTATACCTACTTTTACGCCGTCCACAGATAAAACCAGCTGATTTCCCTCTATTATTACCGGTTTCAGGATCATATCTCTGACGATTTCTCCGATAATATGCTTATCTGTTGAATCCGGCAGATATGTGGATTCCATAACTGATAACTCTGTATTATATGTGGTTTTATAAACTGAGAAATATGGTTTGTACTTTTCTTTTAACTTTTCTAAACTGGAGTTGTCTATTAGCAGGAAAGTATAAGTCGAATCTTCATTATTTAGAGGATATTGAGTTAACCATTCATTGGTTTCAATCCATGCTGTATCATATACAGGATGCCCAAGACCATCGAGGTAAAGCAGGTAACTGTTTTCAAGATCCATAGTCCTTTTCTTTCCGGAATTCAGGAATTGCACCTGTTCGTTGTCGCTGTTCTCAGGCGTATTAATAAACTCCCAGATATTCATCCTTGGGACCAGAACATTTTTTATGGTATGAATTACACCGTTACCACCCAGAATATTGGATTTTTCAATGGCATAACCTTCAATAGTATTACTGTTGAGAGTTAAGAACTTGCCGTTAATCATCCTGATTTTGTCAGTCTTAAACGACCCGCCGGTCATATCAGTACTCTGGTATGCAATGTGATTTTTCACATATGAACGCATCAACTGAATATCTGAAGTGTCAACTCCGCTCCAGGCAGCGTCAGTCGGAGCAAATATCGTATACGCCTGGGACCTTACAAGTATTGTATCATATCCTGTCTTCTCAAGTATCCTGACAAATGTGCCAAGATCAGGTTGTTCTTTAAGAACTGACAGTACTGATTTGTCAAGATCAGGATCATTAAGCTCTGTATGCCCATCCCACGGATCACAGGAAAACATCGCACCTGCAAGCAGTGTAACTATGACACCTTTAAGTAAATTACGTATTCTCATATAGTATAGTTTCTTTTCTTTAAGGTCTTTCACAAGTAGAAGACTGATAATTATATGCAACCTTTACATTATAAGGCCAGATCTCACAGTCAGGAGTATCCTGATAGATCCATTTGCCTCTCATATCAACTCTTGGCCACAACTGATCTTCATC
>CAZCPI010000172.1:0-5948 GCA_964500535.1 uncultured Bacteroidales bacterium | reverse complement strand
ATCCCCCACAATAGCGATTTCATCATCAACAATTAAGCTCATCGAGCCACCGGTATGACCGGAATTATGCATAAGATACGCGTTAAAACCAAATTCATTCAGATCAAAACGGTCATCAACCAATAAATCAAAATTACATGGTTCGTATTTAAATCCATGAAGAAACCTTTTTCCAAAGGCTTTAACAAGTGGTCGGGTAATTTTTGTCGTCCCTTCAGGCAGAACATTTTTGCCATTAGATAAATAATCAGCGTCCACTCTTTGTATAATTACTTTAGCCCCGAATTTATTTTTGATCTGTTTAGCATTTGCAACATGGTCAAAATGAGCATGAGTTAAAACCAGATAATCAATACTTTTAACACCGAGTATATCAAGATTATGCAGTAATCTTCTCCACAATAGTGAAACCGATGTGTCAATCAAGATATTCTTTTCTCCATTAGTCAGCAGGAAAGCATTACTCCTCCCGGACAATACCCGGGTTATCACATAACCGCTTTTAGTTTTCCAGCTTTTCATTTTGCAACTTAATTACTCTGCGGTTTCATGATAACTTGGCTATTACTTTTCATCTATCAGCTCCTTAATTTCGCTCAGGTGCAGTTGGAAGTGCCTCAGGTAATCGGTTATCATGTCTTCGAGAGTGACGTGGTCATTCAGTGCTGAAATCCATTCATTGTTCAGTTTTGATAGATCAACATTTTCCACAACATGCACGAAATGCAGGTTCGAGTATTTCCAGAGCTGAACCAGATTATTCCAGTCCTCGGACTGATAGTTTTGTATTGCTATCCAGCGGTCGTTGTTACCGTTATTAGCGTAATCCGGGAATATCAGCGGGCTGGGCTGATATTGCAAATGAATGACCCTGTGAGTATTGTTTGAAGCCGAATCCACCATGTGACCAAGTATCTGTTTAATCGTCCGGTTCTGGCGGTTTCGCCTTTGAGAAATTATGGCACTATCCAAAGCAATCAACTTTGGCTCCCACTCAGCTATCAACCTGATTATCTCCTGATTATTTGCATTAAAACTGTCCATAAATATTAAACTTAAATATATGATGAAACCAAAAACATTAAATCATAAGTACAAAAATAAAGCGATAGAAAATCCCGGTTATTTTACAGACGGAACACGCATCCACTTCTCGTTAAACCATTTATCATTAATGTTGTATTTTGACAGCATAACATCGCCGTTTTCAACGATTTTATAAACCTGATTACACTTAACATTATCATGACCAGGATTCTGGCCATTCTTTACAATATATTCAGTAAAAGTACTGTCTGATGTCATTTCAACTTTACCCCAAACAGTAATTTGAGTAATCCGGTTATTGACAGTAAACGTATAATACGAACCGTCAGCATTTATCACCTTATAATTGTCAGTTGGAATAATCAATGTTGCACCATTAGGAACCCATGTACCAGAAAAACGCCAGAAACCAACCAGCGATTTTGATACTGCGATATGATTTTGCTGAGCAAACAAACCTGAAAAAATCAACACAAAACTCAAAGTCAAAAGCATTCTTTTCATAATTCCCGGATGTAAAAAGGTTGATAATAAATGATAATTTTAACTGACCCTAAAATTATGAAATATTTTGATTGACCAGAGGCTGAGGTTAATTTTCTTTTTAGATTTAAATAAAATTATAAAATTTGGTTAAGAGTGGTTTCAGAGTAAAATATTGAAGTCTCCATTCATTGCAAATTAATCATTGACTCTCCTCGTCGCAGAGTAGCGGAGTATGCGCGCACCGGAATGTAAACGGCGGATCAAAAAGGTCCGCCGTTTTATTAATGTCAGTTTGAATATTCGATTGATTTTACAGTACGTTTTTATTTGAGTTCAAAACGTACAAGGATTGAACTGGTAAGGTTAATCTTCTCAAATTCGGCTTCTGTATCTGGTGCTTCACTGGAATAATTAGCAATACCTGCTCCTCTTATGGACAGACCTGCCATTTTCCCCTGCATCATATCGCCCAATTCATAGTTGTCAGTATCGAATTCCTGAATAAATATTGCCCTGCCAATCGATTGATTAATTGAACCGGTCAATGATTCAGCTTTCGCTTTGGCAGCCTTAATAGCATTTGCTTTTACCTCCTTACGATATTGATCCATCTTTGAGTTATCAACCTTAACTATTGTTACATTAGATATATCAAGTTTCTGAAATTCAACGAACACTTTTTGTAATGTTTTGGTATCATGTACAACCAGTTGATAATTTTTAGTCAGAATGACTTCGGATTTACTCAAAAAGTAATTTTTGAAATTACTTACAAAGTCCTTTACATATAAATCTTTATTGATATCAACTCCAATCTCCTTCAGCTTCGCCTTCATAGAGTTTTCAATCGACTCAAGGCCCTGTTTACTCTTGTTATCTTTTTCACTCAACACTATTTTCAGATAGATCTGGTCAGGACTTACATCCATTTTGGCTTTCCCGACTACTTCAATATAATTTTGATCGATAAAGTTTTTCTCAGAAGTTTGAGAAAAAGCAGCTAAAGAGACAATTAAAAAAAAGGATAAAATCAGCTTTTTCATACTTAAATTTTTAAGTTTAGAGATTATTTTAAGTTAATCCTGACGCAGATCAGTCATAAATATTCGCACCGTAATTCAATAAAAATCAGGGGCTATTATTTGGTTTTATCAACGGTAAAGATAATGTACAGAGTATCACCCTCTGTGGTTCGTTTGGTTTGTACAAGTTTAAAATATCCAAAAGCAATCTCCTTTGAATCCTTTTTTAAACTGCCGCGCGCCAAATCCCTTGTGCCATAGCTTAGCCAATGTTGAGTATTCATAGTCATTTTTAACTCAACAGGTGCAAAAGTCTGATTTTCCTTTACAGTGCCAGAGTAAACCACTTCTTTTTTGGAGTTATCAACCAACTCACAATTATTAAATTCAATGGATAGTCCGTCAGGCTTGAAACCTCCCAAATCACCGATTATAGGTATTACCCAAATATTATGTGACAATGTGAATGTGTCCAGATGAATGGTTTTATATGAATATGTCTTGTCAGGATATTGAAACCTAAAGCTACCCAATGTATCGGAATACTCCTTGTCTGAGTAAACATTTGCAACAGCCCAGCTATCTATACCCAAAAATTTGGTTTCAAACTGAGTATCAATCTTAAAATAACCATTCTTATCAGTTGTTGCACTATTCAGAAATTCATAGCTATAACCTTCATTATTAGTATATTCCACTTCAACATATACTCCCTCAAGTGGATTCTTATCTTTAAAATTATCCACAATAACAGCTTGGCCGGTTATTTTGTCGGTTTCAGAACCACAAGCCGTTAACATAAAAATCGCGAGAAACAATAAAATTGTTTTTGATTTCATATAATTCTCAGTATTCGTTTTTTAATCAACGAAATTTTCAATCTTTTGTTGTTTGTATTTATTAATCATTTAGGATTAATTATCCTCCTCATAGTAATATGAGTAGTCGATGCCTTTCATGAACATTTCCCGATCATTTTTTTATCGTCAGGTGCAAGGAATTTCAACTGGGTAGTAGCACTAACCACTTGACTATTTTCTTTCTTCAACTTAGCTTTCAGATAATATTTACTTCTGCAATTTTACCTACCAGAGTAGATTCTATTTCTTTACATTATTTTTACCAGACTTCCTGATGCCCAGGGATTTCAGATACTCCTGTCTGTCAACTTTCAACAAGCCAATAAAATCATTGTCTTTGAATCCTTCTTCTTTTAGTTTTGCCAGCTCCCGGTTTCCTTCTGCCTCTCTGCCACAATACCGCAACAAACAGGCTCTAAAAAACTGACTCTCCGACAATTGACGCGAATAAGCCGGTTTTGCAATCCTTTCTTCATAGCTTTTAATTGCTTTTCTGTAATAACCAAAAGCCGATGCAGAATCAGACAGTATCTCGCATAATGCTCCTGCTGTAACACTTAACTCCACGAAATCCGGATCTACCAGCAATCCTTTCTTAGCAGTAATCAAGGCATTTTTATAATCCTTCATCCCCCATAATATTGAAACCTTATTGTAATATGAACCTACATCTTTATTATCCAAACTAATTGCCCTGTTTATCAACACAAGAGCCCCGTCATAATTTCGCACCGCACATTGATTCAGAGCCTGTTCATTATACTTCTTAACTTTCGGATTCTTACTGTAATAATAATTATAACCCACACAATTCACAGTTGGTATAATTATCATCAATAATAACAGCAGTCGCCTCATACTTTTTGATATTTAATAATTTACAATATTATAAAGAAGGAATGATTAATCACCATCCGGGATAAAAACACCGTATTTAATAGCATATTGCATTCTTTCACATTGATTTGGAGTAAATCCTAGTCTTCTTGAATAAAAATAGTCCATTACGTTGGTAGATTCAAAAATTACACCGTTGCACCCTATCCTGTTAAAATTAAGCTGATTTGCTACAGGTATATACTCTGCTCTGTTATAATTTGGTGTATCCTCGCAATAATCATTAGTTTCATCACATCCGCTTTCAGTAAAAGCATGATAAAGACCAAGATAATGCCCCAATTCATGCGCCAGTGTAGAGTAATAATTGACTGTTTTAATATTATCCTCACTTTTAAACAAATTTGCAATGACAATACCAAGCTTGCCTTTTGAAGAGGGCTCTGTAACTGTATCATTGACGTTAAATCCAGGCAAAGCTATACCTCCGGATCTTACATACTGAAAAACGCTACCTACACCCGCCACATCATCACAATCAATTATCCAGATATTAATATATTTTTTGGGGTCATAATATTGTAACCCCGGAGTTTCATCCCTTAAAAACGTAAAAGCAGATTTTCCGGTTTTATCAATTATATTTTCCACTACACCCTTTTCATATCTCACTATATTCTCAAGCTTGAATGAAACCTTTGTATCAGCAGGAATCCAATCAGACAAATGGCTCCTTGAACAGCCCCGGAAAATAAGGTTGGTAGACGCCAGTATTTCTTTGATCAGATTATCATTGATGTGGTTTCCCTCAACTCGCGGATCAGTAAGCACATGAAATACTACAGGAATCTCATAAGTTGGAGCAGGTGGATTACTCCCGAAAATAGTATATGAAAGTGTCTTTCCGTAAACTACATGATTGGCAGTTGTGTAAAAAGCTTTGGCATACAACTTTGTACCTGCCGGAATCAAGTCAAACGGATAAATATGGGCAAACCTGTTGGTAGCAACTTTGTCAGCATAATAAAACTCGAAGTATTTACCACCTTTGTCCAGTTTTGAAGAGTCTGTACCATAAAAACAACCTAATGTTTGGATTGGCTCTTTTGTCGTTGCATATATATTTGGCGCGTAACAATCGATTTTAATCTTGATGGAAAATGGGTAATCTCCATCCTGAAAATCTGCAATAATCCCTTTCGTTGAAGCAGTTTGAGTTATATTAACTGTTGACTTATGATCAGAGTCTCCTATGAAGGTTATAGTAGCTGACCGTTTATCCCACTCATAGTTTTCAAAAACCGTAAAAGAATAAATCTGCTGGTTTCTCCCGATCATTTTAATCCAGTTTGTATCTGAAACATGTACAGAAATATCATTGAAAGAAGTCTTTACTTCTATTGATATCTTTTGGTTTTCAAAACTCACTGTATGAGTCACAGGCTTAACCTCAATATATTTTTGTTGTGACGGCTCTTCATTTCCATCGGGATCTGTTGGTCCATCAATCTCTGACTCTTTACCACATGAAACCAGTAAAATAATTAATACGGCAACAATCCATTTAGATTTAAGTGTTATGACTCTCATCAGACTAAATAATATTAGTGCTTACCTTTTTCAAAGAAAGCAATTAATAAGACTACTAAGTTAATTTAAATATTATTTATTTCACAATCTCTTGTGTTTTTATTAT
>CAZCPI010000171.1:2608-6003 GCA_964500535.1 uncultured Bacteroidales bacterium | reverse complement strand
CACTGTTTTGAAGAATCGACTTGATTTCCAAAGCAGAAACCTCTTCTCCGCTTTCTGTCTGCATCCCTTCCGTGAAAAAATATTTAAGCGGGAATATTCCAAACTCAGTCTGGATATATTTACTGTTACTAACCCTTGAAATAGTTGATATATCAAAACCTGTCATTTTTGAAATATCCTTTAATATCATCGGTTTCAGCTTCTTTTCGTCTCCGTCTATGAAATACTCTTTTTGATACTCGACAATTGCACGCATGGTCCTTAACAAAGTATCCTGCCTCTGTTTAACAGAGTCGATAAACCATTTTGCAGAATCAACTTTTTCTTTAGCAAACTGCAATGCCTCTTTTGCTTCACGGGTTTGGTTTGAAGTATTTGACTTATAATCATTAACCATCTCCATATATTTCCTGCTTACATGAAGCTCAGGAATGTTCCCGTTACTTAAGGATAAACTCAGGAAACCATCATTATTTTCAAGAATGAAATCAGGTGAAATCTGCTTCATGGATTGTTCCAACTGAGATTCAAAAGCACCGCCTGGTTTAGGATTCAACTTGATTATTTCATTTATAATCTGTTTGAGATAATCCATCGTACAGTCGAGTTTCTTTACCAGGACTTCATAATGCTTTTTGGCAAACTCCTCAAAGAAATTCTCAAGCAAAAATACTGCATCCCTTAGAATCTTATTTTCACCTTTTCTTTTAAGCTGTAATATCAAACACTCGTTAAGGTTTTGAGCTGCAATGCCCGGAGGATCAAACTGCTTAATATTTTCGATTAACTTTTCGATTTCTGAAACCGGGTAATCTATACCCAATATTATCGCCAGGTCATCTGAAATCGAAGTCGCATCACTTCTCAGATAACCATCCTCATCAATATTACCGATAATAAACTCAGAGATTTTTTCACTGATTTCATCGAGATCAAGCATTTGAAGTTGCCCCAGAAGAAATTCGTTAAGAGAATAAGCAGAGCCTGAAACCACTCTCTCCCTTGCATTATCTGAATTGTCAGAATATGTCTGCAATTTATAATCGGGGATATCATCATCTGCTTCATATTCATCGAGAGAAAAGTCATCATTAGTATCCCCCTGCCCGTCATCAAAATCAAATTCATCTTCAGACTTTGCATCGACGTTTTCACCTAGTTCCAGAGCAGGATTTTCATCAACCTCCTGCATAATTCTGTCATTCATCTCAATAGAAGGTATCTCAAGAAGCTTTACCAGCTGTATCTGCTGAGGTGAAAGCTTTTGAAGCATCTTCTGTTGTTGAACCTGTCGGAGCATAAATAACAATTTTGAATACAATACAAAAATACGAAAAATACCCTTAGGCTAAAAATCAATATCTGAAACTGCTTCCGCCAAAAAATTCTCTCAAAAGAGACGTAGGCGGGATTTCAGGATCTGTAATCGGTACAAAATACTCAACAAACCTCAATAATCTGTGAGCTTCAGCATATTCAGGACAATTTTGTGGAACCTGACGAAGTACAGGCTCAACATAACTTCTCAAAACTGAAAACTCAAAAATCAATGCAGAGTTAAACATTACATCTGCATTTTCCTGATAAGGGAAGATCCATTTTTCTTCACCGGCTCTTACGCTACCCCACCTTGAAATAGTTTGTCTTGCGCTATATCCTCTGAATCTTGAATCTCTTATTATCCTTCTCAGCAAACGGTTGTCAGTAGTCGGAATCCAGTTGTGATCATCAAGTGAAATAGATGTGAGAGCAGATACATAAACTTTGTACAAATATTTATCGCTAATTTTTGAAATCAAAGCCGGATTTAAAGCATGGATGCCTTCGATTATAAGCATTGAATTTGCTTCAAGCTTCATCTTGTTTCCTTTGTATTCCTTTATACCGGTCGTAAAATTGTATCTTGGTGTTTCTATTTCTTCTCCCTTAAGCAAAGCATCAAGATGACCATTAAAAAGATCCAGATCAAGAGCATGCAAAGACTCATAATCATAATCACCCTTTTCATCAAGAGGAGTCTGATCCCTGTTGACAAAATAATCATCAAGAGACAAAGCTACAGGTTTAATACCCAGCACCATCAGTTGTATAGAAAGTCTTTTTGCCAGTGTTGTTTTACCGGAAGATGACGGACCCGAAATCAGAACAATTTTCACACTGCCCTTCATATTTATAGCATCGGCGATCTGAGCCATCTTTTTTTCCTGAAGAGACTCAGAAATATTTATAAGGTTTGTTGACTGGCCATTTACTATTGCCTGATTAAGATTACCAACATTCGAGAGATTCATAATCTTGTTCCACTTCAGATACTCATTAAATACTCCAAGCATCTTTTTTTGCGGTACAATATCTTCTAGCTTATATGGATTACTCCTGTCAGGAATCTGTAGAAGAAATCCGTCAAAGTAAGGTTTCAAATCAAAAAGTTTAATCATTCCCGTAGAAACCGCTAATGCTCCGTAATAATAATCCACATGCCAGCCCATTTTATAATAGCCACTGTACAATGAGCCCTTGGTTTCAAGAAGATCAACAATATCCTTACGGTCCCTTTCGCGAAACATTTCAATGACCTGATCAGACTCCTCCTCGATATATTCAATCGGATTATCGGCTGCAACCAGCTCTTTCATCCTTTGTTTAATTGCATCAAGATCATCAGCAGATAAAGGCCTGTCAATGTTGAGTTCGCAATAATAGCCTTTTGAAACCGGATGCTCAAGACGAAAATGACTGTTTGGGAAAAGCTCGTCAATAGCCGATGATAAAATAAAAGTTAAAGTCCTGACATATGCTCTCATTCCTGAACTGTCATGAAAACTAATGAATTCAACCTGTCTGGGATTATATATCTCGTAGTTCATACTTACAGTACGGTTATTTACCCTGGCAGCAATTGCTTCAGGTAAAACATCCTCGCACATTTTATGATAAACTTCTGTTATATTTGTACCCATTGGAAATAAATCATATTTCCCTGTATTGACGCATAATACTTTAACTGTTTTAGCCATGTAACTTACTTTTATTGCACTAATTTACTTCAAAAAAGGCCAATCTTCATCGTCAAAATACTTTTTTAAGAAAAATACACAAATAAAAGGAGGTAATAATATATAATTCTGTTAATTTTGCCACACTTTTTTGATTTAAAACTATAAAAACAAACTAATGAAAAAACTGAGTATTTTATTTGTGGGCGTCATGCTTTTGAGCATGAGCTTTGCATCTTGCAGTAAAGCTTCAGGCGGAAAAATGAAAACTCCTGTCGATAGCCTTAGCTATGCATACGGTGTTGGAATGGGAACAAGTCTTCAACAAGGACTTAAAGAATTACCTGCTGACCTGAATATTGATCTTTTCCTTGACGTATTTGAAAAGACTATTAAGGG
>CAZCPI010000171.1:0-2508 GCA_964500535.1 uncultured Bacteroidales bacterium | reverse complement strand
CAATTCAAACTCAACCAGGTTATCAAAGGCTGGACTGAAGGTTTGAAACTGATGAGCGTTGGTTCAAAATACAAATTCTGGATTCCTGCAGACCTTGCATACGGTGATCAGGGTGGTGGCCCAATCAAGCCGGGTTCAATGTTAATCTTTGAAGTTGAATTATTGAAGGTTGGTGAATAATCACAAAGTTATATAATATGAAACGGGCTGTCTGAATAAGGCAGCCTGTTTTTTTAAACATAAAACAAGATAGTACAACAGGTTTATATTTATCAATAACCCGGTTTTTTTGTATTAAAACTGATTATAAATCCGGGTAAACCCTTGTTAAATTGAAATGTATTTTTGTCATTATGTAAAATTTTCAAGGTTTCAATCAAATTTTTTAATCAAAATGCTATCATATTCAATAAATTGATTTATTTTGTAAAGAAAATGCCAAAACTATGAGCGTTAGTGTAATAAATGAAAAAATAGACAATCTTGACAGGCAGATACTTGACATTATCACAAAAAATGCCCGTGTCCCGTTTAAAGATGTTGCCGCTGTATGCGGAGTCTCAAGAGCTGCCATACACCAAAGAGTTCAGAGACTTATTGATCTTGGAGTAATAACCGGCTCGGGATATGTAATTAATCCAAAAACTCTGGGTTATCAGACATGTACTTATATCGGAGTCAAACTTGAAAAGGGCTCGATGTATAAGGATGTAATACCTCACTTGGAAAAGATACCGGAAATTATCGAATGCCATTTTTGCACAGGGCCTTATACAATACTGGTTAAACTATATTGCCGCGACAACGAGCATCTGATGGAATTGCTTAACAGAAAGATTCAGGAAATATCAGGAGTGACGGCTACAGAAACCCTTATATCTCTCGAACAGAGCATAAAAAGACATTTACCGGTTGATTATCAATCTGAATAATTCTGTTTCCTGTAATTATTTATATATAATCGGTAAAGAATACATCTTTTGCCGATTTTTTTTGCAGTTTATGCTGAGTTTTTAAAGGAATGCGCCCACCGAAATTCAGGCTAGTAAGGTTTCAACATTATCTTTATCTTTTTGAAGTTGACTGACCAGCGACTCTGTATCAGTGAAGAATTCCTCCGAACGCAACCTTTTAATGAATTGGATATTCAATGACTTTCCGTACAAATTACCTGAAAAATCCAGGATATGAACCTCAATAACCAGGTCGGATTCAGCTCTTAATGTAGGCCTTCTACCAATATTCATCATCCCTTTATACTTCTTATCTTCCAGATAAACCCAAACAGCATATACTCCTGCTGATGGTATCAGTTTATATTTGTCAGTAAGCTCAATATTGGCTGTAGGGAAACCAAGAGTCCTGCCAATCATTTTACCTCCTACAACAGTGCCCGAAATGCTATAAGGTCTTCCAAGCAAGGCATTCGCTTCTTCTAACCTTGAGTAAAGCAGACATCTTCTTATTACAGAAGAGCTTACAGTTACTCTTCCAGATTCGCTGTCATCTTTAGTTGTAGCCTTTTTGCGAGATACAGACTCTTCATTAACCGGTCCGGCATTATTACCAGGTGCTATATCGCCCTTATTATCATTCTTATGCACAGGCTCCGCAGATGTACTATCAAAGCAAGTATTTTTATCGACAATAAATGGTCTCGATTTGATTACCTCAATGCCGATTTCCTCTCCGTATTTCAGATATTCCTCAAATCCATCAGCTCGATCATTGCCAAAACGATGGTCATAGCCTATTAGCAGGGTTGAAACATTAAATTCATCCTTCAAAATCTTTTGCATGAAATCTTTAGCGCTCATCAGGGCTACTTCATTGTTGAATTCGATGGTTCTTATAAAATCTGCTCCTGTCTTTGCTAAAAGTTCATTTCTTTCTTCTTTGGTTGTAAGCAACTGAGGGTAGAAACCTGAATTCAAAACAGTTCTGGGATGTGGCCAGAAGTTAATCACAAGCGATGGCAGATTTTTTCTGAAAGCAATATCAGTAACTTCATTAATCAGGTATTTGTGACCTTCATGTACACCGTCAAAAAAGCCCATAGTAGCCACACAATCACCAGGTCTCAAAATATCATCTGTAAAATCTTCAAAGGGTTGAGGCTGATATGTTTTGAATCCCAGTTCCTGAGCTGTCCTGCAATTTGCAGGACCATCATCTACAAGCAGGGTTTCTTCAGGTCTGATGTCAGCATCTTTAAGTATCTGCAAAAATATTTCCTTCCCGGGTTTTGACATGCCCATCTCATAAGACAAATAAAGCTTTTCAAAACAATTATCAATGGCGAAACCATTTTCTTCAAACTCTTGTAGTTTGCGGATATGCACAGGATTGGTATTACTCAGCAGGAATACCCTGTATTTTGAAGCCAATTCGCTGACCATTCTGATCTTATTCAAAGGTATATGCAGCAGGAACGCCGCCCAGGCTTCATCAATCTGATCATCAGTAAGGTTAGCATTAAATTGCGCCCTGATTTCATCTCTGAATTGC
>CAZCPI010000170.1:0-6021 GCA_964500535.1 uncultured Bacteroidales bacterium | reverse complement strand
CTGATCATCAGTAAGGTTAGCATTAAATTGCGCCCTGATTTCATCTCTGAATTGCTCAATAGTGATGCTACCATTTTCAACTGCACCAAAAGGACCCTTATGACCATAAGGAGTTAGCATCTGAGAAACCTGAGGAATGCCAAGCTTTGCAAAAGCATCGAGGCATGCCTGAGGTTGAAGGTCAACCAGTACTCCTCCGAAATCGAAAATTATGTTTTTTATACCATTTAATCTGATCATACCACTTAATCCAATTCCATAATTGATAACCGTTTTGCAAACTTACAAAAATTGTTTAAGATTTTAGCCAGCAATATCTGTTCGCCCGGCAGGAATGCCGTATGCTATCCCGGGGACCAGCATATTTTATAAATGGCAAACTTTTTACGCCCGCCCTCTTGTCAGATTCATAAAAAAGCAGTAATATTGCACCCGCTTTCAGCACAGCTTAAATACATCTGCTTGCAGATCAAAAAGCCGGATACTGAAAAGGGCCTATAGCTCAGTTGGTTAGTAGCACCTGACTCATAATCAGGGGGTCACAGGTTCAAGCCCTGTTGGGCCCACCCTCAAAATCAAGGTTTTACAGAAATGTAGAACCTTTTTTTGTATCTATGACCATACTTCGGGGGATCAACGAATCAACTGCAAAAGTTGGATCAAGTTGAAAAGTTGTGGAATACGCATAAATTGGATCAATCGGAAAAGTTGTGTTTTTTCATTCTATTACAATTTTACCTTTTGATCAGGAATAAGTTTAAACATTTGACTTAAATCCATTTGATACTATAAACATTCACTCTGAAAACAATTTAACTCTTACAATATCTCGTTTATATTAACCAACAGATAATTTTTTTTGTACTTTGGCAGTCGAAAAAAAAAATTGATTTCTATGAGGCTGACCGGGTTTGTTTTCGGATTAATTACAGGCTTATTAACATCTGCAGCATTTGCACAGGACGTTACCATCACTGTTGATGCCAACCTGAATATGCGGGCGGTTTCACCGTATATTTACGGATTAAACAATAACTACGACAAGCCGGCCCAGTTTTATAAGGATGCAGGCGTACGTTTGTCAAGAATGAATCAGGGCAACAATGCTACTAAATACAACTGGCGCAAGAAAATCACAAGCCACCCGGACTGGTATAACAACGTTTACGCCAACGACTGGGATACAAAATCGTTGAATGTATCTAAAAATAATCCTGAAATGCAGGTGATGTGGGCTTTCCAGTTACTTGGCAGGGTTGCATCAAATACTTCAAACAATTTTAACGACTGGAGTTACAACAAGTCTCAATGGTGGCAGGGAGTTAATCAGAATCTGGCTGGCGGCGGTCAGCCAAATACTGCAAAACCCGACGGTAAAGCACTGGTAGAAGGAAATGTTAACCTATATACCGAGGAATGGCCGGCAGATTCAACAGTTGGAATCCTCAAGCATTGGTTCGGACAGGGAGGTTTAAGCTTGAACAAAGAGCAGTTCCTGTACTGGAATATGGACAATGAAAGCGATATATGGAATGGCACCCATGATGATGTGATGAAAAACGGACAAATACTTTCATCTGCATTTATGGATAAATACATAGAGGTAGCCAAAAAGGCAAAAGCCTTGTTCCCCGGTATCAAGCTTTGCGGTCCGGTTACAACCAGTGAATGGCAGTGGTTTAAATGGGGAAATGAAGGCATTACGATAAATGGGAAATACTACTGCTGGCTGGAATATTTTGTGAAGCGATGTGCCGATGAAGAAAAAGCTTCGGGCGTCCGTGTACTGGATGTATTTGATATTCATCATTATCCTTATTGTCCGACAGTTAACGATGCACTTCAAAACCACCGTGCATTTTATGATAAAACATATATTTATCCGGGTGCCAATGGTGTGAAAACCATTAATGGAGGATGGGATACCTCACAAAACAAAGTTTACATTTTTCAACGCATGAATGAGTGGCTGGATAAGCATTTTGGTGCCGGACACGGTATCACACTCGGATTAAGTGAATGGAGTACAGGATCGGATGATCCGAATGTTGCTTCAGTCGTTTATGCCAGCCATTTGGGCCTTTTTGCAAATAATGGAGTTGAGTGTTTTACACCATGGACCTGGGTGACAGGTATGTGGGAAACCCTGCATCTTTTCAGCCGTTATGCTCAGGGTTTCAGCGTATCGAGTATTTCTTCTCTTGAAAATACTGTTTCGGCGTACACAACGGTTAATAAATCTGTCGATTCAATGACTGTGATTATTGTAAACCGCGACAGAACTGCTGCTAAAAATGTAAATGTAAACCTGAGCAATTTTAAGGTCGCCGACGGTAATAAAATGACTTTACAACTGTCGTCACTGCCTTCTGCTGAGACTTTCAAGTCACACACCAACAATGCTCTGAAGTCAAATGTTGTCAATGTCAGTTCTAATAAGTTTTCAATCACAGTACCTGCTCTATCTACAACAGCAGTTTTATTAACCGCATCAGGCACAGGCCTCAACGATTTAAAATACAAATCCGGCGAAATCAAAATTTATCCAAACCCCGCCAGCGATCACATATCAGTTCAAATAACTTTACCAGCATCTGCCCCTGTACATCTGACAATTTTTGACCAACAAGGTCGTAAAGTAAAGACTCTCGATACACATTTTGATGGCTGCTCACCAATCAATATTGACATATCATCATTACAACAAGGCTATTACCTGCTATCCCTCCGAAGCACTCACTTCACCACGGTGAAACCGTTTGTGGTGAGGAGATAAAAATATTACAAATTTTAATTAAGTTCATCTAAATTCATTTGAATTTATTTTACATAGACAAACTTTAGACAAACTCTTAGATAAACTGCATATAAAAATGACTCCCCAAAATAAAATCCCCTTTAAAGATAAAAGATTGCAGATGAATATAAAAAAGCCCGTCAGGACGGGCTTAAAACTTATCGCTTAGTTACGTGCAAACTTGAGTTGTAGAGGCTTGACTAAGCATTTCGCAGCAAAATTAAAAAAATTATGAATAAAACTTCATGCTTATGGCAATTGTTTTATCAATCGGAAAATAATGATTTTACCAGACAATCCTTTAAATCGGTATAATAAAGTATATTGATCTTGGTAATCATGTCATCAGAAAGTTCGTTAAGTTGTTTGCGGGCATTTAATGGAATTAGTATTGATGTTGCACCCTTTTCCACTGCAAGTTCAACAAGGTTAACAGCGTTGTAGACCAAATCGATAGAACCTCCCAGATTTAACTGCCCAACGACAACCAATCCCCCTTTGATACCTTTCTCAAGTAAAGAGCTACACAATGCAATCAATACAGCCATACCCATACCATTACCGGTTTTAGAAGCATCAAAAGCTCTCAGCTGAATTGAAAATTCATGAGTACGAGGATCTCTGTCTCCAACCAGCTCTTTGGTTTTACTATATAAATTTTGTTCAGCATATCTTACACATTCCTGAAACTGTACCGGAATTGGTTTGTTGAGGATTTTAACACCAGAACCGCTACCCATATTTATTTCAACTTTGTATAAACCAACTGTATCGTCTTGTCCACCTGTATTTAAAGACCAAATCTGACCGGGAGGAAGAGGATCGTCACCTATCGTATTTTCACTGTGGATCTCAGGTGTAGTTACAAAAGTTTCAACTCCATTATCGCCAATGCGATAACTGAAATGTGTGTTTCTGAATTCGGCAGAGCCTATTCTTTTTTGTTGTTCTTTTACTCTGCGCCTGTATTCTAAAGCAATTTTAATTGCCCATTCCAGTAAATCATCAGAGGCAGGTGCTTCCGGATTGGGTTGCATTAATTTGAGCAGTCCATTTAGTGTTTTATTCACACTGCTAATATCGCGACCACTTAATGCACCACCATAATCAACTCTACCCAGCACTGAAGATGTTCTGTTAATGTCACGAAGTCTTGTCCAACACTCAGCAAGAAAATCACTTACAAGTCCGAAATGATTAGTAAAATAAGATTTATTGAGCTTAGGGAAGTCCCAACCTGGTACAAAAGAATGAATTCTGTCCATGAAAGCAGTATCATCTCTCATTTCCTGTGGCAATGGCCCAAACAAATGCCCAATTCTTTGCTGATGCTCTACATCTACATCAAAATTACCCACCATAACAATACCACCATCTGCACGGATAGGCTCTTTGCCACGACTAAATTCGCCGCTTTCCATATAGCCTTTCATGATATTTACTCCGTCTTTCTGGTCAAATGAAACTCCCGAAACCTCGTCAAAGCAAACCAAATCATATTTACAGACAAGTCCGCGCTCACCATTGCCCATATTTACAAACATCTTTGCAACTGTAGCCTTACCTCCTGAAACCAAATGTGAGTAAGGAGAAATTTGCTGATACAGATGCGATTTCCCTGTGCCACGTGGTCCTAATTCAATCATATTGTAATTTCGTTCCACAAATGGAATCATTCTTACAAATAAAACATTCTTTGCCTTTTCTGATAAAGTGGCAGGCTCCATGCCAACACTACGTATCAAAAAGTCTTTCCATTCTTCTAAAGAAAATTGATCACGTCCCTTGTAAAGAATATCCAGAACATTGCGTTGAGACAACTGAATTGGTCGGATATTTGCAACGCCAAACGGTCTTCCATTTTTTTCCTGTGCAATTGCTGCATCATATTCCAATTCAATTTCAGCATAAAAACCACCGGTCAACATTCTGTCGTTTTCATTTACAAGTTCGGAAGAAATGCGGACTTTATTGAGCATCAAACTTGGTAATGTGGCCACGTAACTATCTGAAGAAGTATCAAGTTTGGCTGTAATTATGTCAATCAGCTTTATTGAGCCTTTTTCTTTTGCTTTGGATTTAAAGTATTCTTCTTCGCCGGTTCTTACCGTTCTATCCTGCAGCTGACGTTTTACAATTTCAAGTCCTTCCTGAATATCATCTTCATCTACAGTAGCACAATACCTGCCCAATAAGAATTCAATAACATAAGTTGGTACCGGATATGTTTTACGGAAGTTTTCAAGCAAATCTTTACGCACTACATAGCCTTCAAAAGCTTTTGTTGCAATCTGGTCAATTTTATCTAATTCCATAGGTCCGACATTTTCAACCACCCACTGTGGTTAGTTTTTTATCAATAATTATACCCGTTGAGTCTAAAAGAACAACGGTAGCCGCTTGTGATTCGGCATCATCGCTTACCATAACTGAGCCTTTATTCTCTTTTATGGTTTTCCTTGTTGATTCAACTATTGACGTTGATTCATCATTGTATTTGGTGCGAATATCTATTTTATAATCATCAGTTGCATTTTCAGTTTCTATAGCACATTTCAGGTTAACCCATTTGATTGACCTGATTTTAGCTATTGATTTTGAATGATTCTCACTTTCAATAATAATCGTTGGCACAAGACATTCGTGTATAGAAATACCACCATGAGCATACTCCTGGTTAGCCTTAAAGAAAGAGATACCAGGGGCATAAGCAATATAAACAGCCGGATTCCACCGCCAGGGCAAATGCAGTAGGTCTGTTATTGCGCCCTCTTTAATTAATGCACAACGCCCCCAGCGAGTTTCAGTAAGTCCGGCATTCAGTTGAGTTTTGGGTAAACCACCCGGTAACAATAGCCATCCATGGTCAGTTACAATTTTTATGCGTTTTACTCCCTTCTCAAAAGCAGATTCAAGTATTTCCTGAATCTGTTCAAACAGATCCTCAATATGTCTTACCATATCCGATTGCTCTTCGTGACCTTTGGTATCAATATCACCAATTTCCTGCCAGCAAGATGCATCAGGATTTATATCTTCACTTTTAGAAACAAATGTAAAATTTGCAGCTGTTAGTGCATCTCTGAAAACAGTTGTTTGTAATTCTTTACCGGATTTAAGCTGAGGACGAAACTCATTTATTTCACTGTTAATTGAAACAACTGTTGCTATAGGAGATACATTTGGTTGGGCAGTTGGGGGTAAACTTGGGATGGCAGACCACC
>CAZCPI010000169.1:0-6071 GCA_964500535.1 uncultured Bacteroidales bacterium | reverse complement strand
CAATTTATAACTGCTTAATAATCAATAATGTTTGCGGAGAAAGCGGGATTCGAACCCGCGGTACGCTTTAGGCGTACACACGCTTTCCAGGCGTGCCTCTTCAACCACTCGAGCATCTCTCCTTTTTATGGTAGTTTTCGCGTTAGCGGATGCAAATGTAAGAAATTCCCGCGACTTACAAAAAGCTCAATAATTGATTATTTAAAAATAAGTCTTTTCGCATTATCAGTACAAATCTGTTTGACTTCTTCAAAGGGCTTACCATAGAGTTCGGCGATTTTAGAGATAATGACAGGTATCTGAGTCGGGTCATTACGCTTGCCGCGGTTTGGGACAGGACAAAGGAATGGCGAGTCGGTTTCAGATACAATGTATTCTATCGGGATTTGATTTAAAAAAGTGGCAAGACCGGACTTTTTAAAAGTCACGCTGCCGTTTACACCAATGAAGAAACCATTAGCTGTAAGCTCCAGCGCCTGCGGCAAATCGCCGGCATAACTGTGAAATATACCTTTCAGACCACTACCATAATAATCCCTGATTACAGGCATAATCTCCCGGGAAGCATCCCTGACATGCATAATGATAATCATGCCAAGTTCTACAGCTTTATCCAGCTGCATCCTGAGAGCTTCGACCTGCTCTTTATAAAAAGTTTTATCCCAGTAAAGATCTAAACCAATCTCTCCGATACCTGTGTAAAGCCCGTTATTAAGTCTCTCAAATATGGTTTCAAGCTGAGATTTAAAATCAGGGCCAACATCGCAGGGATGAAGACCTGCAAATAACCTGAAAGTATCAGGCCAATTTTCATAAAGCGACTCCATAAGAGGAAGGCTTGAAGCATCGATGCCGGGCAACCATATTTCCTCAATTCCGGCATCTTTAGAACGTCTGACTATCTGGTCTCTGTCATCCTTGAATTCATCAAGATACAGATGAGCATGAGTATCAATCATTTCTTTTCGTTTTTTCTGAGATAATAGCGGACACCCCAGTTCTGGCAAGCTTCCCTTCTTTCTTCATCAGGTATAGACTTAAAAAACTCTTCAACCTGATTCCAAATGTCAAGTATGATAACATCAGCATCTTTCCTCATAGAGGTAATAATCTCAAGATAGCGATTGGTACTTTTCTGAAAGATTTTCTGAGTTATGCAGGTATCTTTGTAAATGTCATAATGCACCGCAACTTTAGCAATGGCGGGATTATATATCGGTGAGCCGCCCTTGTTTATCCTTTCCCTTTCACCCTTGATTACGGCTTCACCCCATTTTAAAATAGCAGATTCAGTACTTAGATCAGGCACAGTAAATACATCAGGCTCGAGATTAAACAATAACTTCATTTCTTTTTTAATCTCATTGCGTATGACACCGAAATTTAAAACCTGAATGAAGTGAGAAATATAAATTCTTGCATTATGCATTTGCTGGTAGTATTTTTTACTGGCAGCTTTCTGTTTTTCAAGCGAAACAAGATATTCGTTATGATTACTTTCGAAGCCTGGAAAAAAGTTCAGGGCATCCTTAAATGTTTTTTCAGAAATAATCTCGCCCTGGTCAATCCCCGAATTATATCTGTCAAGAGCTGTTCTGATAGCTCTTAATCTGGACTGATCTGTGTTTGGTAATCTTCTATATGGCATTTCCTGGTACTATTAGATTATTAGACTAAAAATTTCTGAACATCAGCTCCTTAGCAAGATTCATCAAAGGAGCTTTGCGTGAATCATCTGCAATAATATTATTCATTGAATTAACAGCCTTCATGAAATATTCTTCCATTTTTTTCCTGCAGGTTTCTTCCACACCCGATTTCCTGAAAACAGAAGTGACTGCTTTGATTTTATCCTCACAGTCAAAATGTTTACTGCAAATCCATCTGTTTAACTCTTCCTTATCGGTTTCACAGGCATTCTCTTTTGCTTTAATAAGCAGGAAAGTCTTTTTATTGGTAACAATATCTCCGCCAATATTCTTGCCGAAGGTTTTGACATCACCAAAAACATCAAGATAATCATCCTGCAACTGAAATGCCATCCCTACATTGATGCCGAAATCATAAATCAGATCACGGTCTTTTTCAGAAGCTCCCGCTATTATGGCACCCATTTTCATGCTCGCTGCCACAAGTACCGCAGTTTTGAGACGGATCATTTCCAGATATTCAGCTTCGGTTACATCGCTCATCTCCTCAAAATCCATATCATACTGTTGCCCTTCGCATACCTCAATAGCCGTTTTTGAAAAAAGATCAAAACACGGTTTCATTTTATTTTCAGGAAGGTTGTTCAGGGTTTCATAGGCAAAAATCGACATCGCATCACCCGAAAGTATAGCAACATTATCATTCCATTTGACGTGTACACAATCCATATTCCTCCTTCTGACAGCCTTATCCATGATATCATCATGCAACAGTGTGAAATTATGGAAAATCTCGAGGGCCAGAGCCGGTTTCATCGCTGACTTAATATCACCGCCAAACATTTCGCATGACATCAGGCACATAACAGGACGAAGTCGCTTGCCACCCATTGACAAAACATATCTTATCGGCTTGTAAAGTTTTTCAGGTTTTTTGTCAAGGTCAAGGCAATCGATATTGTAATTTACTATTTTAAGCAGCTCCTTATCAGAATGAACGTCCATGTTATTTTTTCTTTCAAAAATAAGCAATCATCCGCTATTAAGCAAAAAGCAATATGGTACAAAAATTTGCGTTATATTTGAATAAGAATTGAAGAATCGATTGATGAAGAAAACGATTATTTTAAGCCTGCTGCTCACCACGTTTGGTTTTTCATTAAATGCCGCGACCGGTGAAACCGTATATCAGTTTCTGGAATTACCGGTTTCGACAGTAGCTGCAGGAAACGGAGGAAACAATGTCGCATCACCTGCCAACGATTTGAACCTGGTTTTTCACAATCCGGCATTATTATCAGCAGAAATGAGCAAGCAAATGCAACTTGGATATATGAACTACATATCCGATATAAATTCAGGTTCATTTGCCTATTCACATAAGATAAATGACAACAGCCAGTGGATGGCAGGAGTCAGATACATCGACTATGGAGAAATGCTCTGGACAGATGAGCAGGACAACATATTGGGTACAACTTTTGCTAAAGATATGGCTTTGACCGGAGCCTATTCCTGGAAATTGTCGGAATGCTGGAGAGCCGGCAGCAGCATGAGTCTGATATATTCAGTTCTGGATGAATATGTTTCAGCTGCCATAGCTGTAGATTTAGGAGTTTTTTACAAGAGTAAAGACAGTTTATTTACAGCTGGTTTCACATTAAAACATCTCGGATCACAGATTGTATCTTACAATGAGCAATATGAATCCATGCCCTGGGATATCAGAGCGGGAATATCCGGTAAACTGGCACATGCACCGCTCAGATTCAGTCTTACTGTTCAGAATCTTAACCAAAGGAGTTTTACATATCTGGAAGAAAAGGACGAAAATGAAGTTGAACTGTCAGGCATAAAAAAAATTGCTGACAATATTATGAGTCGCGCCATTATCGGAGTGGATTTCGTACCAACTGACAATTTCACGATCAATCTGGGTTATAATTACAGAAGAGCATCTCAGCTTGCCATCAATCAAAGGACTCCATTCGGCGGATTTTCAGCCGGATTGCTGATCAAAATGAACAAGATAAAAGCAGGTGTCTCATTTGCGCGTTACCATATCGGAGGAAGCTCATTGCAAATGGCTTTATCTTTTGACACATCCATTTTCGGTTTGTAAAAATGGAATATTACAAAAAAGCAGTATTGCCGGCGCAAAAGGCAATCTCAACGATAAATTAAAAAGTATGAAACAACTTACTATAGCCGTCGATGGTTTCTCCTCATGCGGAAAAAGCACAATGGCAAAAAGCCTGGCTAAAAAGCTGGGATACACATATATAGACAGCGGAGCCATGTACAGGGCTGTCAGTCTTTATTGCCTCAACAACAACCTTATTAAAGATAATATTGTTGACGAAACCACTCTCCGTGAACAAATCTCAAAAATAAATGTTGAATTCAAAAAGGGATCAGACGGGTCTCCCGTTACATATCTTAATGGCGAAAATGTTGAATCCAGGATTCGCACACTAGAGGTTTCAAACGTAGTGAGCGCTGTAAGTGCCATTCCTTTTGTCAGAGAAGCAATGGTTAGATTACAGCAAAAAGCAGGAGAAGACGGGGGTGTCATCATGGATGGAAGAGATATCGGCACGGTCGTTTTCCCGGATGCAGACCTTAAGATATTTGTAACTGCAGATGCATCAGTGAGAGCAAAAAGAAGATATGACGAACTGGTTGAAAAAGGACAACCCGAACCATATGATGAAATCCTGAAAAACATAGAAATGAGAGATATGCTCGATCAATCAAGAGCAGTCAGCCCTCTCAGGAAAGCTGATGATGCAATTGTTCTTGATAACGGATTGTTTAACATCGAGCAACAGGATAACTGGTTGATGGATAAAGTAAATGAAGTTTTAAATGGCAAAAGTTGAAATAGATAAACATTCAGGTTTTTGTATGGGGGTGGTAAAAGCTATCAACAAAGCCGAAAAAGTACTGGATAAAAATGAAACCATATTCAGTCTGGGAGACATTGTCCATAACAACATGGAGGTTTCAAGACTTGAAAACAAAGGACTTAAGACCATAAGCCTTGAAGATTTCGCATCGATAAAAAACAACAAAGTACTTTTCAGAGCGCACGGAGAGCCACCATCCACGTATGAATATGCCAGGAAGCATGGTTTGGAAATAATTGATGCCACATGTCCTGTCGTACTTAATTTACAGAAAAGTATCAGAGCAGTCTATGAGGAGCATAAAACTGACGGGACCCAAATTGTAATTTTCGGTAAACCGGGACATGCAGAAGTGACAGGTCTTTTAGGCCAGACAGACAACACGGCGATAATCATTGAAACGGTTTCAGAAGCATCCAAACTGGATTTTTCAAGACCAGTATATCTTTTTTCACAGACCACAAAATCACTTGAAGAGTTCGGACAACTGATAAGCTATATTAAAAACTCAATCCATGAATACAGTCTTTTTGAATATAGAGATACTATTTGCAGGCAGGTAGCGAACCGCTTACCTCATCTGAGGGAGTTTGTATCGAATTACGAAAAAGTATTGTTCGTAAGCGGGACGAAAAGTTCAAACGGCAGGTCTTTGTTTGAAGCATGTAAAAAAGTTAATTCTGAAACCCATTTTATAACCGGACCTGATGATCTGACGAATGAGATGATAGACGGAGCAGAAACAATTGGTATTTGCGGAGCAACATCCACACCATTATGGCTAATGGAAGAAGTCAAAAATAAAGTGCAGATGATATTGCCAAAATGATAAATACTATATATTTGTATGGGTTTTCAAAAGATGTATTAAACTGCCTTCCATTACGATGAAAGGCTAAAATTAAGGTTAAAATGAGCGAAATCAAGACTATCGGTTTATTGACATCAGGAGGTGATGCTCCCGGTATGAATGCGGCTATTCGTGCGGTAACGAGAGCCGCCATCTGCAACGAATTAAAGGTTATGGCCATCTTTCACGGCTACAAAGGTTTGATCACCGATGAAATAACTGAGTTCAAGACACAAAATGTCAGTAATATAATTCAACAGGGAGGCACTATACTTAAGACTGCGCGCTGCGAAGAATTTAAAACTGTCGAAGGCAGGAAACAAGCCTACGATAATCTTGTAAAACATGGCATAGATGCACTTGTCGTAATAGGCGGGGATGGTTCACTGACCGGAGCCAGGATATTTGCTGCTGAGTATAACTACCCTATCGTCGGACTTCCGGGCACTATTGACAATGACATATTCGGCACTGACTCTACAATCGGTTATGACACAGCCCTTAATACCATCATAGACGCTGTCGACAAAATCAGGGATACTGCAACATCTCACGAAAGACTTTTCTTCATTGAAGTCATGGGACGTGACGCAGGTTTCCTGGCACTAAACGGAGCCATAGCTTCAGGAGCAGAAGCAGCCATCATTCCTGAAATAGCAACTG
>CAZCPI010000168.1:0-6072 GCA_964500535.1 uncultured Bacteroidales bacterium | reverse complement strand
ACCATAAAAGTGCTTTATGGTAGTTCAGGTATACGGAGCGATAGTGATTATATCTCAATTTTGATACTAAAATTATCATTTTTAATATTTTTTAAAATGATATCTAGACCTAATTTTGCTGTTTTGTCAGGCAGATAAAGGTTTTGCCTGAAGGATAGCCTTTATAACTATCTTTATTTTTAGTAACTCAGTATCTGATAATGAATTTTTTTGTTGACTTAAATCTTTACCACCGGGATACCGGTTTAAATAATAAATTGACACTGAAAACATTCGGTGTTATTGGTTTGTTAGAAGTATTAAATCTAAATAGATCAGTATGAAAGTCAAAATCCCACTATTACTTTCTTTGTTGACTCTGCTGGTATTTACTCAATGTACTAAAGACATTGAAACATACTATGAACGTCCTGCCTGGTTGGAGAGCCCGATCTATCAGGAGCTCGAAGCAAATGGAAATTTTAAGTTGTATTTACAGGCTGTCGACAGGACTTTACACGCTTCAGTTTTAAAAGGAGCCGGACTTTACACCTGTTATGCACCTAATGATCAGGCCTTCCAAACATGGTTGAACGAAAAAGGATATTCAAGCGTTGCTGATATTCCACAAGCTGAAGTTGAAGCCCTTGTTTCATATTCTCTGGTTTTCAACAAGTATGAAGCCGCAAATCTGGGATCTGCTTTAGTTAGCAAGGTCTGGACACCGGGTATAGCGTATAAATACAAAACCAACTATTATCCGATGCTAACCAAAGAATTGTATAATGGTGATTCTGTCTGGGTATTTGATGCAAATACATACGGCGGATATATTTTGTCTTCCAAGTCAGACTTGTCAGGAAATAATAAATACCTGCCGGTATACACAAATAAATATCTTAACGCTTCATCACCGGCATTGACAGCTAATGATTACCTTTATTTTTATCCCGGCTCTGTATGGGCAGCATCTGAAGGACTTGGAAATGTTGGCCCTGCTTCTATTATTGGTAATCAGAATCTGGCTGAAAACGGAGTTTTCTATGAGCTGGATAGAGTAGTCGCTCCGGTACCGAATATGTATAATGCTATTAGTAAGGATGAAGATTGCACAGAGTTTTGGAAATTATTGAATTTTAAACCGTCTAACGGAGATTACTATTTCAAGTATTATACAGAATATGAGGGTTTGACAGATCAGCTGAAACTGATTTATCCTGATAAAAATATTGATCATGTTTATATAAGAGGTTATTCAGGCCTTGGTTTTGATCCGGTTGTCGAAAGCTATGCCGGAGAAGGAGCGGGATCAGATGCTACTCAGGAAGGAGCTAACACTCTTTTTATACCTTCAAACAAGGCAATAAAAGATTTTTTTAACAGCAAGCTATTAAAATACTATACTTCACTTGACCAGGTTCCTGCAGAGGCTATTGTCGTATTTTTATCTTCTCAGGTTTCTGATAATCTGGTTTGGCCTTCATATTTTAACAGCAACAAAAATATAAATGGAGAATTCCTTTGCGGAGTTGCTCAAAACGGTCCATCTCTTGAAGAATTCGGTATTTCCGGTAAAATGATGGCAAGTAATGGTATTATTTACAAGACAAACAAAATAATAAAGAGCCGTTATTTCGAATCTGTATATTCAGAGATTTTCCTGAATCCTGCTTACCGATATCTCAACACTGCGTATTCACTTTACTATACCGGTGAAACCGGAACGATGGAGCTTTTAATGAGATGTCCTTTAAACGGATACAAGGCTGAAAGAAATACAGTATTGTTATTTGATGATCAACTTCTCAAAAACGATGGTTTCACTTATAATGATGTGGATACCAGATTTAATCACAGAAATCTTTCAAATGATGCTGCCGCAGCCCGCATGAAACGTATAATGAATAACCATATATTCTTTGGTTATGTAGATACATTTGATGTAGCTATCGCAGAAGGCACTTATGGTAAAAATACAGTTGTTGTTAAGAATATAGGTTCGGACTTAAAACCATCCACTTTTGATACTTTGGGACTGTCAGGTTATGACAACTGGAATTTCAGAGTTACCAATAACGGAGAAATGGTAAGATTCAAGAAAAACATGATACAGGCAGTTGGTAACATTGAAATGAATAATTATGCCAATATCAGTTTTGTAGAAGAATCTTCAAACGGTCATGTTCTTAAACTTGACAGGATGCTGGAGTATTCAGACAGAAACAGTACACAAGGTTTGGACACAGCATTTATGGATAAAAGCCTTTGGTATTATCTGGATAAAGCAAGAACAGAAAACCCAAATGTAAAGCAATTTGTCGATCTTGTTGAGAAAGTGATGAAGACATCAACCACTTCGGATGCAATGTTAGGTATAAAATCTTCAAATTTTTATACTGTGCTGATGCCAAACAATGCAGCAATGAGCAAGGCTTTGTCTGCCGGCTTATATCCTGCCAATATTGATAATGAAACCGACCCTGCAGGTGCAGACAAAGCATTGAGATTCCTTCAAAGTCATTTTCTTGCAGGACAGGTTATTGCAGATGACAACCTTCCGATAATATATCCATTCTCTCCATTATCAGATAATCCTACTTCAAAAGTAATTCCTACTATACTCGCTATAACCAGTGACAGGCTGGAACTCACCAACGAAAAGGCTCAGGTAGTTGCTTACAAGCTTAAAATTGGAAACAGCTTTTTCTTAAGGTTTTATGCAAAGAATATTACAAGAGGGAATAAGGTATTAGTGACAGGCAATCCGGCGCAATCTGTAGGGGCCAATAACCACCTGCAGGTAAACCGTACTAAGGTTACCGGAACCAATAACCTGAGGAGTAACAGAATTGCCTGTAAGGCTGTACTCCACGAAGTGAATAATTATATGAATTTTGTTGACAATTGACGATCCGGTATAAAGGACGATAAAAAGATAGAATATGAAACATAAAAGCTTAATCATATTATTCCTGTTGACCGGATTCATTTTTGCAATAAATAGCGGAATTCAGGCTCAGCAGAAAACTCTTATCAGAGGTAAAGTTATTTCAGCTCTTGATAAAGGGTCACTGCCGATGGCGCACATTTATGAAATTGATAAGGACGGTCGTATACTTGCCACAGCAGTATCTGATGTGGATGGGAACTACAGTTTGCTGGTAAACAGTACAGCCAACAGACTTTCATGCAAGTACCTTGGTTTCAAAACAAAGATAGTTGCGATCGGATCTAACACGGTAATTAATCTTAACCTTGAAGAAGAAGCCATTGCTTTGGGAGAGGCGGTTATTACGGCGAAGAAAACCGTGAATGCCGGAATGATGAATATCGCCGAAAGAGATCTTACTTCATCAATGGTAAGGCTGGACACAAAAGAAATTGCCGAACTTTCTGCTGCATCTGTTGATGATGCAATACAGGGCCGTATGGCAGGTGTGGATGTTGTTGCTTCATCAGGTGAGCCGGGTGCAGGCATGTCGATACGTATTCGTGGAACAACTTCAATTAACGGGTCTTCAGAACCTCTTATTGTTGTAGATGATGTTATATTTGATACAAAAGTCGGTGATTTCGATTTTGCTAATGCTACAGAAGAAGAGTATTCTCAATTGCTGAACATAGCAACTGAAGATATAGCTGAAATTGCTGTATTGAAGGATGCTGCTGCCACGGCTATTTATGGATCTAAGGCTGCAAACGGTGTTTTAAAAATTACAACCAAACGTGGTGCAATAGGTCCACCGAGTATTTCTTACAATTTTCAGGGTACAGTTACGCACCAGCCTTCTTCAATACCAACTCTATCCGGAGACCAGTACACAACACTTGTACTTGAAGAATGGTTGAATTCAGGTTCGCAGATGGATATGCTTACAAATCCTGAATTTGCTTATGATACCAATAATCCATACTACTATTACAATTATGGACAAAACACAAACTGGATTGATGAAATAACAAGAAATGGTAATATTCAATCGCATTCAGTTGCTATTTCAGGTGGTACTGCAAAAGTAAGATATCGCTTTTCAACCAGCTACTGGGACCAAAACGGTACAACTATCGGAACTAATTTTACAAGGTTAAGTACACGTATGAATATTGACTACGATGTTTCAGAAAAGTTAAGGTTTTCTGCCGATGTATCATATACTCATAGTGATAACCAAAGAAACTATCTGAATTCAATACGTTCAAGGTCATATACAAAGATGCCCAACCAGAGTGTTTTTGAATGGACCGAAAACGGTATCATGACATCTAATTATTTCACTCCACAGACTAATCAACAGGGTACTTATACTGAAACTCAAGGCGAAGGAAGCAGGAATTATAATCCAGTAGCATTAGCATATGAGGGGCACTACAGGATTTTAAGTGAGAAGATCGTTCCTAAATTTAATATTAATTACAGGATAGCTCCGACCTTAAGGTTTGTCATGGATATCAGTTTTGACGTCGGTAACAATAAGGATAAATCTTTCCTGCCACAGACAGCTACCGGTCTTGACTGGACCGATATAAATGTTAACAGGGCCTATGAGTATGATGGCGAAGGTTTCATGACACAGACATACAGTAAATTGTTCTGGACACCAAATCTTGGAGAAAAGCATAGTTTGCAGATGTTGCTGGGAGCAAATAGCGAGTCTTCGATGTCTGAATCATATTCAGTAAATACTGCCAGCTCTGCTTCTTCTTCACTGCAGGATCCGACGAGTGGAGTTATTGCTGGAAATACCTCAACAGGTTTTTATTCAGGTGTTTCACAATACAGGAGTAATGCAATTTTCGGACAGGTACATTACGGAGCACTTGACAGATATTTCCTTGATGCAACAATCAGAAGAGACGGAAGCTCAAAATTTGGTGCGAATTACAGATATGGTGTTTTCCCTTCTATGTCTGCACGCTGGCGTGTTTCAGGTGAGCCTTTCATGTCATCATTCTCTAAATGGCTGACTGATTTCAGTATCAGAGGTAGCTGGGGTGTTAATGGTAATGAGCCGTCTGGCAATTATTTACAGTACAGCAATTACAAAACTTATGCGTACGAGTATCTGGGAACCGTAGGTACATATCCCGGAAATCTTCAGTTATCAAATCTGAGATGGGAAAGATCAACACAAGCAAATATTGCCGGTAATCTGTCTTTGTTTGATGGAAGGATAGCTGTTGACTATGACTACTATTATAAAAGTACTAATGACCTCTTGTTCACAAACCTTGTTTTACCTTCAACATCCGGTTTCGGCAATGTAAGCTTTATGAATGTTGGTAAAATGGACAATATAGGATGGGAACTAAATGTACAGACCACTCCGATCAAAACAAAGGACTGGTTGATGACATTCAACTTCAACATGGCCAGATCACAAAACTTTATTCGTGAACTTTCGGAAGAGATAGCAACCGAAACCGGAACATGGAATTCGAATGGTAAGTGCGTGCAGAGATACATTCTTAATCAACCTTTGGGCTCTTTTTATGGATACAAGTATGAAGGAGTTTATTTGAATGAAGAGCAAACTATTGCTGTTGACAAAAAGGGTAACAAGATTTATACTTATGATGAGAACAACCAGCTGGTACCATTATATATGAAATTCGGTGCGGGAACAGCTGTTGATTATCAGTTTGAACCCGGAGATGCCAAATATGCTGACATAAATAATGATGGGAACATCAACGAACAGGATATTGTATGGCTTGGGGATTCAAATCCTAAATTCTTCGGAGGTTTCGGACCATCGATTACATGGAAAAGAAGATGGACACTCTCTTCACACTTCAATTTCAGATATGGCAACAAGGTTGTAAATGCAACGAAAATGTCTATGGAAAATATGTATGGATTTAATAATCAGAGTACAGCGGTATTGAGAAGATTCAGACATACATATGAAACATCTGAAGAAATTGCAAGTGCACCGGCTGATTTGCTGCCAAGAGCTTTATACAATAGAGGTTATAATTATCTTGGTTCTGACAGATTTGTGGAAGACGGATCATTTTTAAGATTTAAATCTCTGACATTGAAATACAATTTCAGTCAGTCAGCGCTGAAAAGAATTAAAATAAACAATCTTT
>CAZCPI010000167.1:0-6112 GCA_964500535.1 uncultured Bacteroidales bacterium | reverse complement strand
GATAGCCTGGGTAATTTAAAAACTGTAAGATTTATTGCGGTACCTCCTTTTAAAGTCAAGAATTCTTTTGTGGTTGGACTGGTGTTTAAAAAATTCAATATATCAATCAACCTGAAGATCTTTTCCAGATTATCTCGTTGAAACCCGGATTCAACGGCCGTTTTTTCCAGAAAACTTTTATTATAGTTAAACATATGGGTTTTCTCCTTGTTCTAAAAATGAAAGTACATTTTGTGGAGCGCAAAGCTTCCAGTCTTTAAAATAATAATCTGATTCGTTTGAATCTGTCAAGTAACGTGTACTCTTGCCAATTTTTGATTTACATGTTTCAAAAAAAATATCGCTAAGTCTCATCTCCTTTTTAAAATGGCTTAGCAAAAATCCGGTTTTCTGATAAAGGAATTGTTTGTCAAAGTGGTGCAGATACTCCAGCAATGTATTTTCATCAATATATGTAATAATTGATAAACAAGATATTAGTTCTTCTATTCCGCCACATAAATCTACACGGTTTATGCAATCTATAACAGTTCTTTCAATATCTGTAACTCTGATTAGAGTATCTGTCTTTGGAGTCATAACTCCAATTTCTGTTTTTGATTGACAAAAAGAATAGTCAATACCGTTATAATGAAAGCTGTTAAACGATTCATTTGAGGAAATAAATAGTTCATTAAATACTTGATTGGCTAAACCATGATACTCCAATGCACCGTGGTAAGACAGATAAGATGATGGAGTAATTTCCGATGCTATTTCAAACTTTGATACAATACTTGCTTTTGTAGCCAAATCTGTTGCTACATAAAGGTCTCGCCTTACTTTTGAAATGAAACCTTGTTTGTTGTAACGGCGTAAAATTTCTTTTGCGGCATTTTCGTCATTAGTCAATGCTACAACATCTTTTTTATGGAAAATTTTTAGTTCGTGTAAAGTTTCAATATATTTCATACGTTATTTTTAACATTAAGGCCACATGGAACGGTGCATGCCAAAAATGGCATAAGCCAGGACGTTTTGTTTAAACATGCTCGTTTTATGGATTAATACTTTAATTACGACGCGAAGATACATAAAAATATGTATTATCAAGGTGATTGTAAAGTGAAATATTCAATCACTACTGGAAACGGTAGAATTCGGTTTGCTCTTTGTTGCTTTCATTTAGTTGCAAAGTTGCAAAGGTTGCCATCGTGGCCCGGATATTTGCTTCCAGTATTAAGATTTGATTTTCACTAACGATATAATCCAGCCCCATGAAACCGGTGTAATCTGCCAATAGAGGGTCAAGGCGTTTCAGGGTTTCTTTTACAATGGATTTTATATTGTCGTCGATGGAGTCAGTCTTTTTAATCAGTCCTCCGGCATACAAACTTTTATTTCTTATATTCATGGTAGTATGCCCGAAAACCGTATATTGCCCTTGTTCGTGCCTGTAAATCTGTACACTGCAGGGCTCTCCATCGATAGCTTCCTCTTTATACCATCTTACAGGATTTTTAATACATGCTTCTTTGAAACCGCTCATATCAGAGGAATGTAAAGTTGCATAACCTCCGGCACCAATCTCTCTCTTGTAATAAACGTCCTCATTATCAATAAAAATATGATCTGTAGGGTCGATAATTTTCCATTTTGGTGTAAGGTCACCAAGCAATTGTTTCTGACTTATTTTGTTGTTGAAAACCAGAAAGTCCTTGTAACTGTAATTTATTCCCCAACCCATACTTGAAGCCAGGCTGTCTGCTTCAGGATGAGGTACGGCAACATAAAGCTTTTTGATTTCAGAAGGTTTCGAAATGGCTTCCAGACGTTTATAAAGCGATATTCTTGGATCTTCAGATATTTTTGCAATCAACAAGTGGTTTCTTGATGATTTATTATTTTTGAGTGCATATTGATTAACCGCAATATGCTGACCTGTAAGTATAAATGAAAGCAGGTTTTCACACGATACAATGAACCTATGTTTGCCAATACATTCATCAATAATGCTTCTCGGGTCAAAAGTGTACAGTGTTTCATAGTCACTTAAAACCGGTAGATCCTTTATAATCAAATTGTAATAAGACAAATCAATTTCCTGCATGTCGTTTGGTTTGGCTTGGCTTGCAAAGTTAATTATTTCTGTTTGAAGGTTTCAACTTCTAAAAAGTTAATGCTTTACTTCTAAGGCACTGTTTTGATAGTTTTTCTATTAAATATTCACCAGGAGCTATTATATTCATATGTCAGTTAATTACATTAAAATTAATTTGCTTTTTATAAAAAAAAAGGTAATATTGTGGTGTTTTTGAAAGAGAATTACTCTCTGATTTTAATGTGGTTAATATGGCTTGTAAACTATCGACGATATGAAACGACTAATATTGCAAGTGTTAATTATTTGGCTTCTGCCTGAAATTTTGGTTTCACAAGCCGAAAATAAATTACTGACAAACAATAAAGTATGGCATGTGGAGGGCAGTTATGCTTGTACTTTAGGGGGTTATAACGAATGTTACTGCTATGTTGGTATGTTGACGAGTAAAACCGGAAATTCCATCAGTATTAATGGAAAGCAATATACTGAAATACTTTCCAATATCTATAAACCGGATGAATGGGAGGTTCAGGCATACTTGAGAGAGGAAAACAATCAGATATTTTTCTATTCTGAAAAATATGGTAGAGAATTTCTTATGTATGATTTTAATTTAAAGATCGATGATAAAGTAATTCTAGCTGATTATTTATGGATGAGATGCGATTTAAATGAATTGAGCAAATATTTCACTTATACTGTAACAGGAGTGGATTCTGTACTGTACAACCAAAAGAAATACAAACGGATACGACTAAAAGGAAATATGTCACTAAATTGGATAGAAGGCATAGGTGATATAACTGGACTTTTGTACCATTCTGAATTTTTTACCGGTCAACCCCAGCTAAAAGATTGTTATGAGGCAGATAAGCAGGTTTTTTTTAATGATAAGCCTCAATATTGTTTTAAAAATCCGGACGATTCACAGGCAAATCCTAAAAGTTTTGAGATTTCAGATACTCTTTTTTATGGCATGGATATAAAAAAGATAGCAAGGGATAGTAAAGATACTATATGGTTTGTTTCAGATGGTTTGTATAAATCATACGGAGATTCTGTCTGGAGATTTTCTGAAAAAAATTCAAGTCTGTTAGCTGAAAACATACGTGATATAGCTATAGACTCAGGAGATACTATCTGGATGATTACGGATAAAGGGCTTCTGAAATATGATCATAAAAACTTCAATGCTATTGGTAATCAGGGTATTCATTACAATAATCTGGTCATTGATAAATATGATAATATCTGGCTTTCAAAAACAGGAGGAATTGTAAAGTTCAATAAAAAAGGCTGGCAAGTTTTTACTAAAGAAAACTCCCGACTCCCTTCATCATTTATACACTCGATGGTGACCGATATTAAAAAAAATATCTGGATTGCTGCTTGTGATAAAGTTAATGAAGGAAGTATTGTCAGAATTAACGGAGATGAGTGGACGGTTTTTGATAAAGTCAATACCGGGATACCGATGTATTATTTTATGAACAAATCACTGGTTGCTGATAAGAAAGGCAATATATATGCCAAAATTGATTATGCCTTGTCTTCGTCAATTAATACTGGTAAACCCAATATTCTTAAATATGATGGAATCAGATGGTCGGTTATCGATTCGGTTTCAAACACAATGGATTTGGTAGAGTTAATCGGATGCGGAGGTGACAATATAATCTGGAAGAAAAATATAAGTGGTACAAGTTTAAGTTACTACGATGGTGCATGGCATAATTGGAGTGATTTTGATCATAATATTAAAGATATTACAGCCGGTACTGGCAGCGATACGTGGTTTTGTACAAACAATGGCGTTTATGTAATTAAATCGGAGAGTTTCGAATCTGTTTTCAATCAGATAAGCGGAGTTTGGTATAAAGTTTTTTCCTATAGTGGTTTGACAGGTAAGAAGGATACACTGTATTCTAATGATATAAACGTAATCAAGAGAATTACAGGAACTGACAGTATAGCTTGGACTATTTCTGAGAATAATATTGTTAAAAGCGTTTCAAAATTCAGGCTGACTTATGCTGATTCATATCTACATGGTGAAAAGCGATGGATGCTAACCAGTGATGGACTAAAATTACTTTTCGATGCAGACTCACTCTTTATGACATGCGGTATTGATGCATACGATGCCGGAGCCTTAGGATATTCCAGAAAAAAAATAGTTTCCGGTTTGAGCGTGCCTGATAATGATGAATTCAGGTATTATGTCGATCCCTTAGGTTCAATACTGAATATTTCCGGATTAACAGATATTGAGCATGTTAGCTTTTTTGACGTAAATGGCCATTTGCTTCACAAAGCAACTCCTTTACCAAACGGCTCTTTCGATATCCGCTGTCTTGAAAAAGGACTTTATGTAATTCAAGTGGTTTCAAGAAATACTGTTTACCCTGGTAAAATTATTAAGAAGTAAAATGATAGAACTATTGTAAGGCTTCAATAATATCCAGTTTTATCAATTCCCAAACTTTACCTTTCAAACAAATAGGGTCAAAATCATCGTCTGCTGATGAACAGTTTAAAAGCTGTGAAAGAATATGGTTTCGATCATGTGTATATTCGTACCTGGTTTCATGAAATTCCAGCATTTTCATCAGAGTCTGGTATTAAATTTCTTAACTCGTCCTCAGTTAGTTTGTAAAAGCGTTTTATTTCATCTATTTCCTCTTGATTACCTCTTTCCAGTATTCTTTCGATGACTGCTTTTTTATTTTTCCCCCAGTTAATCTTATCAAAATCATAATCCCAGAAAAGATTTTTTCTGATTAGCGGTTTACCCGGATAGAGATTAGCAAGGGCAGTATCTTTATGACTTTTGATTTCGTAATATGTCTGAAGTATCGAAAGAAAGCCTTCGTCATATCCTAATTGTTTTTCAATTTTTAAGGCCTGTTCAATTGTCAGATTTCGTTTGCCGGAAAGAAAAGCATTTATAGTTTGATATGGAATACTCGATTGATTTGCAAGTGCGCGTTGGGTCATACTTGCTTTTTTCATATCCCTTTTTACAAGATTACCTGGGAATATGCCTTTAATTATATTAAGTCTTCTATCCATTCTTAGTCATTTTTAGCAAATATAGTAAAAAAAGTAAACAAAAGTGTTTATATTTTTATAAATCATTTTTGCCAATATATGAAAAACTGCATTTGATAAGAGGGTGTAAAACTGATTTTTATTACTTTTGAAACCGCTTCTGACAATGTTTGCTTCGTATATGCCGGGTCTCGCAAAATTAATGTTCGGCATGAACATAATAATTGGCAAGGGGCGTTCCAAATGGTCTTTGTGTGAAAAAAATAACTTATGAGAAAATTATTATCTATTACGCTTTTGCTGGTTTTGATTTGTGGTAGTGTGGCAGGAGAGAAGACTGCAAAAGTTACAAAGGAAGTTCTTGGTAAACACAAAGATAAGGAAGTGAGCCTGTTTACTTTGACTAATAATAATGGTTTCAGTATTAAACTGACCGATTATGGTGCAAGGATAGTTCAGATAAATGTACCTGATAAAAACGGAAATGTTGACAATGTGACGATGGGTTCTGAAAAACTTGAATCGATAGTAAGAGATGCTTTCGGTGGTGCTACTATCGGAAGATTTGCCAACAGAATAGCAAACGGGAAATTTACTCTTGATGGAAAAGAATATACTTTGCCGATTAATAACCAGCCCAATACACTTCATGGGGGGAGAAACGGATGGTTTTCAATTGTATGGTCTTCGGAAATATTAAAAGGTAAACGACCCGCAGTAAAATTTTCTTATCAGAGCTCTGATGGTGAAGAAGGGTTTCCCGGTAATGTCACTGTTAATGTGGTTTATACCTGGAATGACAAAAATGAGATTGTCATAGATTATACTGCGACAACCGATAAAAATACAGTCATCAATTTAACTAATCATGCATATTTTAATTTGCACGGTGCCGGTAAGGGGAACGTATTTGATCAGATACTGACTATAAATGCTTCTGCTTATACACCTGTAAATGCTGTTAAAATACCCACAGGT
>CAZCPI010000166.1:4295-6116 GCA_964500535.1 uncultured Bacteroidales bacterium | reverse complement strand
TAAAGAAAAACATCCATAAAGAAGAAATTATCCACGAAACCACTACTCAGACTTTTCAGCAAAACTTTATGAGGATTAGTCAGCAAATCAATGAGTCATCCACGAATGATGAATGGATTGAGGTCTACAGGAAGCTTGTTTATTGGGAACTAGAACTCGAAGAAGCTAAGACGGGGATGGATGAAGTGCTCAGACAGCAGAAAATTGATGCCAACAACCTTTTCGGCCGATTCATAAAAAAGAACTACATCAATTGGATAGATCGTCCTGAAACAAGGCCGCTAATGAGTCCTGATGTTTTCAGGACTAAGGTTTTCCCCCTGCTTGATGCAGGTGAAACCGTTTTTTTCATACTTATCGACAATTTCAGATTTGATCAGTGGCAGGTAATCAGGAGACTAATCGGTGAAAAATTCAACATCGATGAATCGCTGTATTACAGCATCCTGCCTACCGCGACTCAATATGCAAGAAATGCAATATTCTCAGGCTTGATGCCAATACAAATACAGGAAATGTTTCCCGAATTATGGGTTGATGAAGATGAAGAAGAAGGCAAAAACCTGAATGAATCACCTCTGATACAGACCCAGCTGGACAGGTTTCGCAAAAAATATGACTTTTCATACAACAAGATAAACAACAATCAGGTAGGTGAAAAACTAATTCAAAAAGTAAAAACACTGATGAATGTTAACCTGAATGTGATAGTTTTTAACTTCATTGATATGCTTTCTCATGCAAGAACCGAATCAAAAATGATAAGGGAGCTTGCAAGTACTGAAGCGGCTTACAGATCACTCACTGAATCATGGTACAAACATTCGGCGATTTCTGAATTGATGGATTATTTGTCCGAGCAGGATGTGAAAATTATTATCACTACAGACCACGGCACCATCAAAGTTGACAATGCGGTTAAAATTGTTGGTGATCGAAATACAAATACTAACCTGAGGTATAAAGTCGGTAAAAATCTTAATTATGACCCTAAACAGGTTTTTGAAATCAAGAATCCCGACAAACATGGTTTGCCAAGCCCAAATGTAAGTTCCACTTATGTTTTTGCTGCGAACAATGATTATTTCGCATATCCGAATAATTATAATTATTATGTTTCTTATTACAAGGATACTTTCCAGCACGGTGGTATCTCTCTTGAAGAAATGATAATACCTTTAATAACTCTTGAACCCAAGAAAAGATAAAATGTTTCTGAATATTAAATCATTGGATAATATCGGAGAAACTGCGAAAGAGTTTCTCAACATGACTGAAGGCAAAAAAGTATTTGCTTTTTATGGACCTATGGGAGCAGGTAAAACTACTTTTATAAAAGCCATTTGCGAAACGCTGGGTATTGAAGATGTAATAAACAGCCCAACTTTTGCAATAATCAACGAGTATTCATTACCTGATGGAGACCCTGCTTACCACTTCGATTTCTATAGAATCAACAAACTTCAGGAAGTAATTGACCTGGGTTTTGACGATTACATTAACAGCGGATATTACTGCTTCATGGAGTGGCCTGAAAAAATAGAAGATCTGCTTACTGACGACGTCACCAAAGTCAGAATCGAAGTCCTTGATGATGAAACCAGAAGAATCGAAATTTGAGTTGTTTATAATCTGCTAATATTCCTGATATGATTGTCGATCAGGGACAGGACTGTTAAACTATTTATACTCTACAGTCCTTTCAACAAAATTGGGACCATCGATGTAAAACATGCCGTTTTCATATCTGACAGGTTCAATTCCCATCTGAGGTGTCAACTCCCAGGGTAATAAAGTCTGCGAATAAGGATACGGTCTTTT
>CAZCPI010000166.1:0-4195 GCA_964500535.1 uncultured Bacteroidales bacterium | reverse complement strand
GTTGCTTTTTATCCAGAAATTTCTGAATGGGAGTTGTCAGTTTTCCTGTATTTAAATCAATCTTTGCCTGAAATAATCCATTACCACTGCAATACATATAAACCTGCCCGTCTTCATCTTCAAATAAAGTCGCATCATTATTATATTGAGGCGTCAGTGGTCCGTTTACTAACCTGTAAGGTCCGGTTACAATATCAGCAACAAATAGCCATATGCTATGAGTATTCATGCCCTTCGGATCCTCTTTTGTAACCTTGCCGCTGTTGACAGTTAGCCAGTAATGGCCCTTAATAAAATGAATTTCAGGAGCCCAGAAACGTCCGTTATACGGGCAATCTTCAGCAAGTTTCTTAGCGTCAATTATCCATGAATGCATTTTCCAGTTCAGAAGGTCGTCTGATTCCAGCAACCTGACGCCGGGATTATGTCCCGTCCAAACCGGTTCAGAAGTACCTGTACAATACCATTTATTACCAACTTTAATAATGCAATGATCCCTCATAGAGATTGAGGTATCTCTGGTAATAGGATTGGTGTATTTGAAAATTTTGGAACCACTAAACTGAGATTTCAGATTTAAATTCTCAGCTTTTAAATGACCAGTATTTATGATAGTGCAAAAAATGGCCAGAAGCAGTAACAATTTGTTTTTCATGGTATTATTAAGAAAAGTGCTTTATCTGAAAAGTCTAAAGCAAAGCCTGGACTTTTTGAGTCAGCACACTCTTCTGAGTAGCACCCACCTGTTTGTCAACCAACTGACCATTTTTGAAAAACAGAATCGTAGGGATATTTCTTATACCAAAACGCGTGCTGATTTCGTTATTGTCATCAACATCAATCTTGCCGATATTGATTTTGCCGGAGTATTCTTCAGACAATTCTTCAATGATTGGTGCAATCATTTTACATGGGCCGCACCACTCTGCCCAAAAATCTACAACAAGTGGAGATCCCGAATTCAGATAATCATCAAAAGTTGAATCTGTAACAACTAAAGCCATAATATTTTAAATTTTAAAAATTTCCTCTTTATTTTATCAAAGATTTTCTCTGACAACAGTTGTAAAATTAAACAAAAAAAACAACCAACACCATAGTATTAATTAAATTTCAGCTCTGCCGAATCATTTTGTTCAAGGAATTCAATGAACTTTTTTGATGGATATACATGATATGATTTGGAAACCAGATCAATACGCAAAGGGCTACCATCACTATTGTCAATTACAGAAATATTCAAATCACTCTTCCCCGGATTCTTCAATACTTCATCGTAAAAATTATCGACAAAAGATTTATCAATCGAAGAAAGAGGCAGTGTAATACTTACCTTTTCGAAACCGGATTCAGCAACTTCAGACAGCATTTGAATTGATTTTATCTTAAGCTCCTTCTCCTCTTGTTTGTAAGGTTTGCTTTGCCAGTTCGCTTTGAAATAAAGGAACATTGATGGTTTTAAAAATTTTCCAAACTCTACATAATCTTTAGGCCAGAATGGTATTTCGACTGAGCCAGAATAATCTTCAACAGTTACAAATGCGAACAATTCATTTCTTTTGCTTGTCCTCTCTCTGATATCAGTAACTATACCGGCAAAAGTCAGCTCTTTATTAACAGGTAAATCCCCCTGCTTAATATCTTCCATAGTAGTATTGCAAAGATATTTAAGAACAGACGAATAGATATCAAGAGGGTGTGATGAAAGATACATGCCAACAAGATCTTTCTCCTTATTAAGTCTGATTAATTCCGGCCAACGTTCAACTTTAGGTAACTCAGGTTTCGCAACCTCTATTTCGTGCTCACCTCCGAAAAGTGAATTTACAACCATAGCTTTATCAGCCTGAATCTTGTTTCCATATCGTATGAGCTGATCCAGATAGGTTTCACCCCTCGCATTTTCAACTACAAACTGCTCTCTGCTGATATGATCAAGAGAATCAAAAGAGCCCGCAAGAGCCATGGATTCAATACTCTTTTTATTGCAGGCTGACAGATTTACTCTTTCAAGAAAGTCATATATATCCTTAAATGATCCTTTTTTCCTTTCCTCAAGAATGGCCCTTACAGCGCTTTCGCCAACACCCTTTATCGCACAAAGCCCAAACCTGATGTTACCTTGTTTATTTACCGTAAAGTGCAGATTTGATTCGTTAATATCCGGTCCAAGTACCTGAATGCCTATCGAACGGCATTCATCCATAAATTTGGTTATATCTGAAATATTGTTGATACTCCTTGTAAGAACGGCAGCCATGTACTCCGAAGGATAGTGAGCCTTAAGCCAACCGGTCTGGTAAGCAACGAGTGAATAGCATGTAGCATGTGACTTATTAAAAGCATAAGATGCAAACTTTTCCCAGTCTGCCCATATTTTTTCAAGTACCTTAACATCATGTCCATTCTTTTCACCACCTTCAAGGAACTTCGGTTTCAGCTTATTAAGTTTGTCAATGATCTTCTTACCCATTGCCTTACGAAGTTCATCGGACTGTCCACGGGAGAAACCGGCCAAAAGTCTTGATAATAACATCACCTGTTCCTGATAGACAGTGATACCATATGTTTCTTTCAGGTATCTTTCCATGACAGGAATATCATATTGTATCGGCTCCCTGCCATGCTTTCTGGCAATAAACTGCGGAATATAATCCATTGGACCCGGTCGGTACAACGCATTCATCGCAATAAGATCTTCAAATTTAGTAGGTTGAAGATCACGAAGGTATTTCTGCATGCCGGCAGATTCAAACTGGAAAGTTCCGACTGTGTTACCCGCACTATAAAGAGCATAAGTATCAGGATCATCAAGAGGTATACTGTCAATATCAATATCTATACCTTTTGACAGTTTTACATTTTGGATGGCATCCTTTATGATTGATAATGTTTTCAGACCAAGGAAGTCCATCTTAATCATTCCGGTTTCCTCGATAACGGAGCCTTCATATTGCGTTACAATAAGTTTCTCTCCTGTTTCCTTGTCATCCGCAGTACTAATGGGAACCCATTCCGATATTTCATCTCTCCCGATAATTACTCCACATGCATGCACACCGGTATTCCTGACATTGCCTTCGAGCATAACAGCATACTTCATGGTATCCCTTAAAGTTTCATCTGTAGACTCGGAAGCTGTTTTTAAATCAGGTACATATTTAATTGCTGCCGCAAGATTTACCTTTTTTACATCAGGGATTTTGTCGGGGACAAGCTTGGCCAATCTTTCAGACTCAGCCAGTGGCAATCTCTGGACCCTGGCGACGTCTTTAATGGCTGACTTTGAAGCCATGGTGCCGTAAGTAATAATATGAGCGACCTTTTCCTTGCCATATCTTTTCTCAACCCAGCGTAAAACCTCACCCCTGCCATCATCATCAAAGTCAATATCGATATCAGGCATTGAAATACGGTCAGGATTCAGAAAACGTTCAAAAAGCAGGTCATACTTAATCGGGTCTACTTTGGTTATACCCAAACAGAAAGCTACAGCTGAACCTGCGGCAGATCCACGTCCGGGTCCTACTGATACGCCCATTTCTCTGGCAGCAGTTGTAAAATCCTGAACTACCAGGAAATATCCGGGAAACTTCATGGATTCAATAACACCAAGTTCAAAATCGATTCTTTCCCTGATTTCATCAGTTAGTTCCGGATAAACTTTTTCGGCACCCTTGTAAGTCAGATATCTTAAATAAGCATTATCATCTTCGAATTCTTCCGGTCTTGGAAAAATTGGCATGACAGGGTCATGATCGATGGAGAAAAACTCAACTTTATCTGCTATCTCAACTGTATTTTGTAATGCCTCAGGTATATGTCCGAACACATCATTCATTTCTTCCTGTGTTTTCAGCCATTCCTGTTTGGTATATGCCATGCCGGACATATCATCCAATTCTCTACCTGTATTAAGGCAAATCAATCTGTGATGTGCTTCAGCATGCTCTTCATCTACAAAATGTACGTCATTAGAGCATATGAGTTTAACATTATGTTTGTGTGCCAAATCTATAATATGCTTGTTTACTTCCTGTTGTTTTGGATAAGTATCCTGTGCAGCATTGGGCACCGTTGGTTTATGTAGTTGTAGCTCAAGATAAAAATCTTCCCCAAATACTTTTTTAAACCATAATACAGATTCTTCCGCATCGTTTAATCTGCCATCGGCTATATAACGTGGTATCTCTCC
>CAZCPI010000165.1:0-6130 GCA_964500535.1 uncultured Bacteroidales bacterium | reverse complement strand
ACAACTGACCGATACTGACTTCGCCTGTAGAATCGCCGCTCTCATACAATGACATGGGACGCATGGTGAGCCATGCAAAACGGCCTGTACCGCTGTGACTTATTTTCTGTTTATCGGCAGGGACAGCAGAACCAGTTAGAATAAATTGCCCCATAGCATCTCTGTGATCAGCTTCAAATCTTACGGCATCCCATATTTGAGGTGCAAGCTGCCATTCATCTATCAACCGCGGAGCATCGCCTTGTAACAGTCGTTGCATATTGAATTCAGCCATCTGTAGGTTTTGAGCTTTCTTTTGAGGGTCGTCCATATACAATATGCTTCTGGCCTTTTGCTCGGCAGTGGTCGTTTTGCCACACCATTTAGCACCTTGTATAAGTACTGCGCCCTTACCTCTCAACTTTCTTTCAAGCAAGTTGTCAACTACGCGATGTTTGTAATTATCCATAAAAATCAAACTTAAAAATCGAATGTAAAAATAATAAATAATCCATTCGTTTCTAAAGTTGGCTAGATATTATTTCCATAGTTGGCTGTATTCTGTTTCCAGGATTGGCCGATATTAAATTCCAACCTTCCAATAAGAGTCTTACCCCCCTACCTCCAGTAAAGCCTTATAATAAGAACATATTGTCAAATCGGCAAATCCCTGTTCATCAGAAAATCCTCCAAACAAATCACAAGCAATCCGTTATCAGTGTACCATGGCTTGCAATACGACCTTTGGATAAGTATTTTCGGAAAAGAATCCTGAACTCTTAGAAACGATTGTTGTTCCTGCAACATCTTTTCAGGTGCAGCAAGCGAGAAAGCAGATTGGATGTATATACGTCTGCTGCCCTTGTTGGCAACAAAATCTACTTCCAGTTGATTGCGTCTGATATTACCATTCTCAGATTTGGAGGAATACTCGACTATTCCAACATCCACCGAAAAACCGCGAATAAGCAATTCGTTGTAAATCACGTTTTCCATGATATGAGTTTCCTCTTGCTGTCTGAAGTTCAGCTGTGCATTACGTATTCCCAAATCAACAAAATAGTATTTCAAAGGTGTGTTAATGTATTTATTGCCCTTTATATCGTAACGATAAGCTCTATTCAACAAAAAAGCATCAACAAAATAGTCAATATAAATTGCGATGGTATTCTGGGACAACTTTATATTTTTGACCGAACAGAATGTGTCGGAAAGTCGTTTTGGATTGGTCAGCGATCCGATATTGGATGCCAGGATATTGAACAAATCACCCACTTCGTCCGATCCGCGCAGATGATAACGATTGATGATGTCGGAAAGATATACTTGACTGACAAGACCTTTTAAATATTTAGCCTTCTCATCATCCGTATTTTGCGATAGCACAAGCGGCATTCCTCCATACAAAATATATTCTTGCCACAATTTATCAAAACCATCATTTTTTGCAGAGGAAAATTCATTGAAAGACAAAGGATAAACACGTATTTCATCGCCACGACCACGAAACTCGGTAACAATGTCAGAAGAAAGAAACTTTGAATTACTGCCTGTCACATAAATGTCCACATTGGGAATGCGCATTAAGCCGTTCAGAACACTTTCAAAATTAGGCACCAATTGAATCTCATCCAAACAAACATAATATTGATCATTATCGGTGACCGCTGAAATCACATAATTATATAGATTTTCAGGAACAATAAAAGATCTGTTTTTAAAGTCATCCAATGCAAGTGCTATAATATGATCTTCTTTGACGCCCGATCTCATCAAGTGATCACGGAAGAGAGTAAACAGTAGATATGATTTTCCACATCGGCGAATGCCGGTTATAATTTTTATTAACCCATTGTTTTTCTTGCCAATAAGCGGATTCAGATATGTATCTCTTTTTATCTGCATGGTTTCTATTTAATTTTTCTGCTAAAATATGCAGAAATATTCAGCAGGCAATGCTTTATTCCCAATAATTTGAGTCATTTTCTCAGATATTTTCACTATTATCCCGTGCTTCAGCAAAGCCTTAGGATAAACCTTAGAAAACGGATACATCCAGTCCGCCACCCCCGACGCCAGATAAACAGATTTCATGATATTTTATTTTGTCTTTAGTTACCCCATTAACCATTTCCAAACCGGCAACACTTCAATCGTAGAATCCCCGTTAGAAATAATTTCTTCTTCGTCTTTTGTAATGATCAACATACGTTTAACAGGCACTTGTTTTGAAAAAGCAACCATTGAGTCAATTTCCCTCTTGCGGGTCTCCACGTCCTTCAAACTATAGGACACCTGTACGGCTAACTGTTGTTCCATTACATAAAAATCAACCTCAACGTTCCTGTTATAAAAATAGACATCATCACCGTAAAGTCGTCGTAACTGAATGGCAACCTGGTTTTCAAGCAATGATGTTATAGGATCAATCAGAAACAAAGTAAGTAGACCATTATCAATGAAGTAATACTTTTTATTAGATTCTTTTTCAGCCAGTTTAGCTTGCACATTTTCTATGGAAAAAACCAACCAGGTATCCTGCAAGTATTCTAAATAATCAATCACCGTATCGGTACTGATTTTTTTGCCGGCAGAAGAAACCACGTTTGCAAACCGGTTGAAAGAAGAGGGTTGTTTGATGCTTTCAGCCACTTTACGAATCAGCAAACGCAATGCAAAATCATTCCTGATCTTATAACGACTTATCAAATCACCAAAAAATATTTTTTGATATAAGCCGCTCAACCAACTCCGTTTATCAACCACCTGTGTCGATTCAGGTAAACCACCGAAACGAAAATACGTTTCATAGGCTTTTACAATTTCATTCCTGAAACGATAGATAGCATTCCTGTCAGAAACATTAATATTCAGAGAAATAAGGCATTCAACAAAAGAGTAAGGATATATTTCCCGGATCATAAATCGTCCTCCCAGAGTAGTAGCAATCTCACTACTAAGCATTTTAGCATTACTTCCTGTAACATATACCCTATAGCCCTGATCAGCAAGACGACGCGCAAACTTTTCCCAATGCTCTACTATCTGAATCTCATCCAAACAAAAAATGGGTTTACACTCGTACATCTCTTCATAACAAATCTTAATCAAGTCCAAATCGTTTGTTTCGAGTGATGCAATGCGGTCATCTTCAAAATTAAAGTACAGGATTTCCTCCATTTTATGACCAATATCCAACAAATGCTGTATTTGCTGAAACATCATATATGACTTTCCGACGCGTCTCAATCCGACAAAAACATAATTGAGATTGTCTTCCAATGCATACAAACGCTTTTGAAAAACAACAGAAGTTGACTTTTGCTGATATTCGGCAATCAAAACTTTAATCAGATCTTTCTCCATTTCTAAACCATCGATTATACTCGACAAATATAGACTATTTTATCTAATATACAAGACAAACAAATATTCATATCAACCAAATAGAAATTTTCAACGCATTTTAAAGAATGCGAGGAGCAATTTCAAATGAACTATCAGTTCTTGTTCTCATATTCATTTGCTTAATTACATGTTAAAGCATCCACAGATGGTCATGCCAGCGGATGGGAAACGCATACATATCTGGGACAAACAGTAAGTGACCTTTATGCAACACTGTTCTGGAAAGAAGCAGAAAAAAATCTTACAGGACTTTTCAAAATGCGAGGTGATCATGCTGACGGTGATCCTGTTTAAAACATGAAGGCATCCGCATTTTTAATTAAAGAAACCATTCCAGGTGAGACCAAGCAACACGGCAAAATTATTACCATACATAGAACCAATGTCATTTGATAAGCCGGCCTGAAAGCTAATATTATTTTTTATCGGAGTATCGGTCTCAATTTGCCATGAAAACTGACTCCTTTTTGCTTCGTAAGGATGGTAACAATTACCATAATTATCAGACTTCGCTAAAGTAATACCTGAAAAGCGGATAGTGCAACTTTATACAGTTACCCGGCACTGAATGAAAATGGACAATATCATAAAAAGGAGCAAGTATAAAAAAGCACAAATAAGACCTGACAAGATAAAAACATTTTAAAAACAAGTTTCTGTCTATCTGAGTCTCAATCCATCTACACCTGAACTTCTCCCATAAATAACTCTTTTTGATTACACTTACACAAGCAGTTATGCCACCTCTTGTTTTACCGGATGTAGCCACCACAAGCACCTTAGGCACACCAACTGACTTCACACTCACGAGAAACAATTTTTCAGAAAGACCTCATCAAATCTGTCACCCACAGGATAAATACATTTCTCATGAGCAATAACTTCATCTACAGTAAATCTGTACTTAAGCAACCTTGCAGGCACACCACCGATTATCGAATAAGGCTTACAGGACATATTCACCACAGCGCCTGCAGCTATGACAGAGCCCCTCCCTATCGTGACACCCTTCAAAATTGTGACGTTGGCACCAACCCAGACATCATCCTCAATTACTACCGGAGCATCATTTCCGGGAGACTTCTCATTAACATCAATAATAAATTTACCGGTTACATCAATCCTGTGGTCACCTGTAATTATGGTCGGACAAGGCCCGAATACAACCTTATTGCCGATAGTTAGCGGAGCCTCAGTACAATAGATCACAGCTCTCTTAGGTATCAACACATGATCCCCTATCGATAAGTTGCCAAGCCCTTTAAAATCAGAAGAAGAAGGTCTGATCATGACATTTTTGCCACAACTCTTCATACACTTTTTGTAGAAAAATGACAGAAACCTGTCAAACAAAAAACCTGTTCCCCTGAAAAAATCAACCACAATAAAGCTAAAACTCATAAAAACATCTTTAAATCATTTATGAGATATGACCTTATCAAAAAAGTCACAATACTTTTCGATAATACCCTCAATGCCAAAACGCTCAAATTTCCAGGTGTGTAAATGATTGCGCATCTTCAGATATTCATCATTATCCATAGAAATACATTCCTGAAGCATATATTTCAGACTTCTGATATTATTGTTTTCATAGACAAACCCGGTCAGATAATTCTCAATAAGATCACTCAGACCCTCGATGTTAGAAGCAACCACAGGCATATCATAATTATAAGCAATCATATGAGGCCCTGACTGAGTAGTATTCCTGTAAGGTAAAACAAGAAAATGATGAGAATTAAACATATCAGCGATTTCTTCGTTTTTGATAAACCTTGCTTCAATATTGTATCTTTCATCATGCTTAATCAGTCTCTTACAATCATTCCAGTACGAACCCTTGCCGGCAATAGTAAGAGTGAAGTTAGTTAAACCCTCTTCAGCGAGCGACTCAGCCGCTTTTATTAATAAATCCAGGCCCTTGTAAAACTCAATTGTACCAAAAAATAAAATTTTACATACCTTACTTTTATCAGGTATGACAACATCAGATTTACCAAAATCCTTCATTGGCAGCGGAGTATAAAAAACATGCTTACGGTGGTTTTTTAAAATAAACTTATTATACTCGGATTTTGAAAACAACTGAAAATTATTGCACCAACAATTGAGGACGAACCTTGATAAATAAAAAGAAAAATTATATAAAGCAGTTACCAGACTGTTCTTTTGTTTATGAGGATAAACATCATGAATAGCATAAACTGTGTTTTTCTTATTAAGATAAAAAGACTGTACGAGAAAAAAATACAAGTCTCCGAGATCTTCTATATAAACCATTTCTGACTTAATCTCTTTGATTTCCCTGAGTAATTTCAAATCAAAAAACAATTGCTCAGGACTTCTTTTCCTCCAGTTGAGTGAGCGTATCCTTAGATCAATATCAGTATCCTTAACATAAGTTTCAAGTTCCTCCTTTTCGAAGCGAACACCTCTGACTGTCATCAAGGCGTACCAAACAACATGATAGGTTTTTTGTAATTGTTTTAAAACACTAAAATCATTGTCAAAAAAGCAATCGTAACTTATATAAACCAAACTTTTTTTCATCATCAAAATATTAATAGATCAACCATTGACACAATTATCAAACGAGATTACATTATCAGAAGATTCAGTGTCTTTAGAAATCAGTTTGTACGTCTCAGCATAATAAGCAAACAAATAAAACAACAAAATCAAAACCAGAGCATCAGCGGCAGCAAAATTCCATGCAATCGGCACAACCAGAATATGCACA